>JANYBI010000466.1 GCA_025360875.1 Lentisphaerota bacterium | reverse complement strand
AGGGGATGCTGCAGTTCCTCCCCTTCCTCGAGACCGAGCCTGCTCATGATCGACGCGACCTTGTCGGAACCGAAAAGGCGCATGAGATTGTCTTCCAGGGAAATGTAGAACCTTGAAGAGCCCGGATCGCCCTGGCGCGAACAGCGTCCACGCAGCTGACGGTCGATTCGACGTGAATCATGGCGTTCGCTGGCTATCACGTGGAGTCCTCCGACCCTGCGGATCTCCTCATATTCCTCAGGAGTGGCATTTGTCCCTCCGAGTTTGATGTCAGTACCGCGTCCTGCCATGTTGGTGGCGACAGTGACTCCGCCTTTTTGTCCGGCCCTTGCCACGATGTCGGCTTCGAACTGGTGATTCTTGGCGTTCAGGACGGAGTGAGGTATTTTCTCGCGCTTCAGCATCCTGCTGAGGACTTCGGAGACGTCAACCGAAACTGTACCGAGAAGTACGGGCTGTCCGGCCGCATGGCATTCCCTGACCTCGTCGATGATTGCCTTGTATTTCTCGCGTTTTGTCTTGTAGATGCAGTCGTTGGTGTCCTCACGGACGCATGGTTTGTTAGTCGGTACGACGATCACGTCAAGCTTGTAGATCTGATGGAACTCATTGACTTCAGTCTCGGCTGTTCCGGTCATGCCCGCAAGCTTCTTATACATCCTGAAGTAGTTCTGTATTGTGATGGTTGCAAGCGTCTGTGTCTCCCGTTCGATGCTGACATCCTCCTTCGCTTCGAGCGCCTGGTGCAGCCCCTCGCTGAAACGTCTTCCGGGCATAAGGCGGCCGGTATGCTCGTCGACGATCAGCACCTTGTTCTCCTGGACGACATAATGCACATCCTTCTCAAAGAGGCAGTACGCCTTGAGCAGCTGAGAGATGTTATGTAGCTTTTCGCTGTTTTTAGCGAATTCCTCCTGGAAGTCCTGCTTCTTCTTGATTTTGTCGGGTTCGGAAAGACTCGCGTCGGTGTCTATATCGTGGATGGTGGAAAGAAGATCCGGAAGAACAAACATGTCAGGGTTGTCCGGGCTCAGTGCCGTACGGCCTTTCTCTGTCATGTCGGCCTCGTGCCCTTTCTCATCGATCACGAAGAAGAGATCCGACTGTATCTGGTGGAGCATACCCTTGTTCTGGTTGCTTCTTATGCTTCCTTCGAGGACTTCAAGTTTCTTGAGAAGCGTACTGTCCTCGAGGACATGCATCATCTGCCGGTGCTGCGGCATTCCGAATTTGACCTGGAGTAGCTTTATCAGCGCGTCCTCCTCCTCGGGGCTTTTATCTTTGGAGGTTTTCAGTGTATCCCTGGCTTCCGAGATCAGGCGTGAGCAGTACAGGCTCTGTCTGTGGAAGAGCTCTGCAATCCCGGGCTTGAGCACGTCGAACTGATGTGTTGAAACTGCGACGGGGCCGGAAATGATGAGAGGAGTCCTCGCTTCATCGATCAGGATACAGTCGACTTCATCTATGATTGCATAGTAATGGTCCCTCTGGACCATCTGCTCCTTGCTCATCGCCATACCCATGTCGCGCAGATAGTCGAATCCGAATTCGCTGTTGGTGCCGTAAGTTATGTCGCAGCCATATTCTTCGCGGCGGGTTGAAGGCATCATCTGGTTCTGGAGGCATCCGACTGTAATCCCGAGATATTTGTAGATCGCCCCCATCCATTCAGAGTCGCGTTTCGCAAGATAGTCGTTGACGGTGACCAGCTGGCAGTTCCTGCCAGAGAGGGCGTTAAGGTACAATGGGAGTGTAGCCACGAGGGTTTTTCCCTCACCTGTCGCCATTTCCGCGATGTTCCCCCTGTGGAGGACTATGCCGCCCATGAGCTGCACATCGAACGGGATCATGTCCCAGGTGCGTTCCTGGTCGCAGACGGTTATCTTTGTCCCCATCAGTCTCCGGCAAGTGTTCTTGACGGCCGCAAATGCTTCCATCATGATGTCATCCAGGGTCTCTCCTTTCGCCAGCCTGTTCCTGAACTCCTGGGTCTTGGCCTTCAGCTGTTCCTCTGACAGGCTCTGATATGATTTTTCAATCTCGTTTATCTTGGCGACAAGCGGCATGAGCTTCCGCATGTCGCGTAAGGATTTCGAACCGAATATCTTGCTCAGGACATAATTAATCATTTTTTTCTCACTTCTTCATTTCGAACCGGGCTTTACAAGAGGGGTCTTGCTTGCGCAGAACGGACATTTTGCAGGTTCGAAAGTTTCGACATGCAGTTTTAGCAGGCTTTTAAATTGCACGTCGAATTTCACGTCGCCGGCTGACCTGTCGACAATAACGGCGATTCCCACGACATCGGCGCCCATTTCCCTGGCGAGTCTGACGGTCTGGTCGACCCTCCCCCCTTTTGTGACCACGTCTTCGGCTACAAGTATCCTGTCGCCTTTTGAAATCATGAAACCGCGCCTCAGGACGAGATTGTCATTTTCCTTTTCAGCGAATATGGCCTTGCAACCTATCCTGCGGGCGACTTCCTGACCGACAATGAGTCCGCCAAGGGCAGGGGAGAGTACCGCGTCAATTTTAACTCCCTTGAAGTTGTCTGCGAGCTGGGCGCAGAGCTTCTCGGCGATATCCGGATACTGGAGGACCAGGGCGGCCTGGAAGAAACGGTTGCTGTGCAGCCCGCTCCTGAGAAGGAAGTGCCCTTCGAGAAGCGCTCCAGACTTGATGAAATGATTCAGAACGTCATTGTCCGTCATATGTGATTGGCTCCATGATTTTATTTAAAGCAGCGGTTACTATAATGCAATTATTGGAAAATTTAATTGCTTTATTGCAGTAAATCATGTATTTTTACTTTTTATAAATTAAAGGTTCCCTAAAGGGATTCCTTAAAACATAGAGATGTTTTTGATGAAAATCGCGCTCTCAAGGAAGATTTATGCAGGACTCATACTGATATCGGGGCTGATAGTCTCATCCTATGGAATAGCTCTCATATTGAAGGTGTCCAAATGTAAGTCCTGGCCGTCCACCAACGGAAAGATACTTCATTCATTTGCAGTTGATGCCGATAATATTCCGGAAAACAAAACAAAGGACGTGCTGCGCCCTTATATCGTATATGAATACATGGTGGGTGAGAGGTATTATACATCAAACAGCATATCCTATCTGAATTTCTTCCATTGGTTCAATTTCAGCGACACCTATTATGCGGGAGATGAAGATGAGATCAGGGTCCTGCTGAAAAAATATCCGGTCGACCATCCGGTCAAGGTCTTCTATAATCCCGGAAACGTGGAAGATGCGGTGATAGATACGGGACTCAAGACTCCGGTCTTCCTGCTGTTCATACTGGGACTTCTCCTTACATACATTTCCTTCCATGTTTTCATATATGGAGCCGTATACCGTCTCCCGGAAAGCGCCTGAATCTCCCTGATGGAGTTCCGGAAGGTGTAATATTGCCTGAAAATTACATTTCATCTTTTAACTTGAGAGTCCCGTATTCTGAGTTACTTGTCAGTCCGTGAATATACACTGCGGACGAAGATCCGCCATGCTTTTTATTTCGAATACATCCATTAGCCGCTGTAAGAGCGCGGCAAATCTTTCATGCAGCCATTTTT
>JANYBI010000456.1 GCA_025360875.1 Lentisphaerota bacterium | reverse complement strand
GTTGATAACGAGGCGCTGGAGAAGGCCGAAGAAGAATGCGCGGCAGATGCAGGACAGCGGGAAATACGCCAGGCCCAAGCAGCGATCCGCAGCAACGAACTTGAAAAGAAATATTTAAACGACTTTTCCGCGCGTATCCGCGAATTGTTCCCCAAATGCCCCAAAGGTAGGGAAAAGGAGATCGCCGCACATGCCTGCAGAAAATACAGCGGCCGCGTCGGACGCAGCGCAAATGCCAAGGAGCTTGGCGGAGAGGCTGTCCGCCTGGCAGTAATCGCGCACATCAGACATGTTGAAACCGATTATGACAAACTTCTTTCAGGCATGCTTGAGAAGAGCGAAGCCAGGAGAATCGTGTACGACAAGGTAGGGCAAATCCTGAAAACCTGGGAATCAGGCGGAAGCATATGAAAACAATAAAGCTCGATAATCCGAACAGCCTTGATGCGATTCTTGCTTCTCTCGACAGGAAGGAACTTGTTCGGATTATAAAAGAACAGGCTGAAATGGATGAGAACGTTGAATCTAAAATAATAGCCAAATACTCCATATGCGATCTGACGAAAGGCGAATACAAGAAAATTATCTCTTCCGCCCTCAATAGATGCATGAACAGGGGTTTTATTCCATACAATGCTTCGTTTTCAGCATGCTCAGGAGCGGAATCTGTCCTCGATAAATCTAGGGAATATCTTGAGGCCGGAAACATCGCACAGGCTTTGACTGCCGCGCAGGCAGTTCTTGAAAAGATGGTGCTGGCCTTGCAATACGCCGATGATTCGGGGGGCAATATCGGATCATGCATCGATTCAAGCCTGGAGATTTTCCACGAAGCCTCAAAGCGCAGGCTTGACGAAAAGGCCAGGAAGGATTTCTTCAATTATCTCATCAAAGAATGGGACAACGAGCGACACAAGGGGTGGGACTGGGGGCTTCAACTGCTTGAAATGGCGATAGACATCCATTCCGGGCAGCACGAGGCTGGAAAAGTCCTTGCCGCCGTTGAAAGCTGTTTTGAGAATAGTGCGCTAAATGAAAAGCACAAATGGCATGATGGCACAGTTTACAGGTTGAAGCATAAAGTGTTGCTCAAGACTGGAAAGACCGGAGAAGCGGAAAAGTTCTTCAACGAAAACCTTCATCTCCCCGAATTCAGGAGAATTGCCATTGAAGAAACTTTCAAGAACAGGAATTATGAACGCGTGATTGAACTTGCCGATTCCGGGATTGAATCCGACAAGAATCTAACCGGGCTGGTACATGAATGGAAGAGATGGAAGCTGAAAGTATATCAGGCACGCAATGAGAAGGATAAAATCCGGACTTTGTCCCTGGAGTTCTTCCTCGGAGGCGGTACGGACAGCTATGAGATTTACAAGGGCACTTTTCCGGAAGATGAATGGCCTGCTGAATACAAGAGACTGACGGGACGTCTGCAGGACGCCCTGGGCCGCTCACATGTCGCCTTTGGTCTTCTTGGATTTATTTTCGTGAAGGAAAAGGAACCCAGCAAGCTTCTTGAACTGGTTAAGCGCTCTCCTAACAGCATTTCCGAATACGAGAAGGTTCTCCTTCCCGTGTATCCCGAGGAAGTGATAAACATGGTTGCGGAAAATCTGAGGGAACAGGCCGACGATGCCGGTGCCAGAAACGAATACTGGCGATTATGCAACTACGGCCTTAAGCATCTTTTAGAGATAAAAGGCCTAGACAAGGCACTGGAACTGATAGAGGAGTTCAGACAGAAATACCCGCGCCGGCCAGCCATGCTGGAGGAAATCAATAAATTCATGAAGAAAAAGGATCTCGCATGAGCAATCGTGTCGCAGGGAATAAGAAATAATATATGAAAAATATTGGCGGAACATCAAAATACATAGCTTTTCTTGACGAGTGCGGAGATCACTCGCTGTTGAAAACAGATGAGGATTTCCCTGTTTTCCTTTTAGCTCTGGTTATCATGGAAAGAAAGGAATATTCAGAACATATAATTCCGGAGATATCAAAGTTTAAACTGAGATACTGGAACCATGAGGGAGTTAATCTTCACAGCCGCGATATTCGCAAACAAAACGGTCCATTTGTTTTTCTCACAAGAAAAGATATTAGTTGAATTAGTTCTTGCTCAGTGGAATAATTACGCCCATTGATACAGTTGACATGAGCGTGAATTAATATCTTAAAAGCTATTTTACTGGCTATATTTGGATTTCATGGGATCAGGGGACGTTCCCATAGAAAAATGCAGATAATAAATGTCCTGCGTCCCATGGATTATTGGATTGCTGCAAGGCAAATCACACTAGGAAAATCCAAAACGCCTATTTGCCTGAAGCCGCGTTTTCTGTGTTCTGAGGCGCGGGAGGGATACCTATGAAGTCGCACAATATTTTAGCTGTTTCATCAAGGAAAAGATCAGGCTGTTTTTTTCTGTCCTTCTTATCCTTTGACAGCGGATCATTGGTCTCGTCCTGGTCCTTTTTCGGGGCATCATCGCTGCTTGACGATTCAAGCCTCATCAGGGAAAACTGCTGTTCGGAGATCTTCTTCTCATCCTTGTACAGCTCCCATCTCTTCGCCTCGTTGAGCGATATGACCTTCTTCGCCTTCATCTTGGCGAAACGCTCTATGTTTGCGTTGAGGAGTTTGAAACCTGTTTCTTCCTGGCGCCTCTTCGAGGATTTCTCGGTTAAAACGGGGATATACTTTTTCAAATCGGAAAAAGCATCGAATTTCACAGGATTGATCGTGTCCCATGGAAGCGCGTGGTCAAGATACTCCTCCCCGATTTCCATGCAGTCGGTGAAAGACGGGAAGATTATGTCCGGAGTTACACCCTTGTCCTGTGTTGATTCGCCATTTATCCTGTAGAATTTTGCGGTGGTTATCCTTATTGAGCCGGAAGAGTTCTTCATGCCATAATGGCGAAGGAAGTTGTCAAGATCATATATTGTCTGTACTGTGCCTTTGCCGTGGGTATGGGTGTCGCCAATGATTATGCCTCGACCATAGTCCTGTATGGCTCCGGCAAAAATTTCTGTGGCTGAGGCACTGAGACGGTTGACGAGCACGACCATCGGTCCGTCATAACAGATATTCTTGTCCGGATCGTTCTTTACATCTACTGCACCGTTTGGTGTCCTGACTTGGACGACCGGTCCCTGTTTGATGAACAGGCCTGTAAGCGATATCGCCTCAAACAGGCTTCCGCCGCCGTTGGAACGCATATCAAGAAGAAGTCCGTCGATTTTCTCCTTGTTGAAGTCGACCAGTATTTTCCTGACGTCATTGGTGGAACTCTTGAAATTCTCAAGTCCGCTTGCTGCTCCTTCGAAATCAAAATAGAAAGACGGGAGTGTCAGGATGCCAATTTTCTTTTCCGTGCCGTCCTCCATCTTTATTTTACGGATTTCCCCTTTGGCCTCCTGTTCAGTAAGCTTGACAGTGTCACGTTTAAGGGCGATAATTTCGGGTATGGCGTTAATTCCTTTCTCGCCTTTCAGGAGCGTCAGCTTTACCATTGTGTCCTTTTTGCCCCGTATCATATTGACGACCTTGGAAAGCGGCATGTCTATGACATCGACAGGTTCCGCCTCATCCTGTGATACGGCAATTATCCTGTCTTCCGGCTTCAATCTTCCATCGAGGTCCGCGGGGCCGCCGGGAACGACACTTATGACCTTAGTATAACCATCCTCCATGGTGAGGGTC
>JANYBI010000412.1 GCA_025360875.1 Lentisphaerota bacterium | reverse complement strand
AGGCACGACATACAGGCGCAGGAAGCCCAGTTCATCTCAAAACCTTTCTCGATGGAATCCCTGAGGATGAAACTTTCCCATTTGTTACAGTGATTGCACGGAAAAGGATATGCATTCCGGCTTGCCCCTTGCCTCTTCATTTATTTTGAATGTGTGTATTTTGTAGAAGCCGGCGGAGGATGCGACAGGTAATTCCGGAAAGCGGCTTTCCTTTCCTCCTCGAGCAATTGAATTAACTTCGCAGCCTGATCCTTGGTCACGACTTTTTCCGCGCTGTTACGCGTATCCGTGGAGATCTTTTCAATCTTCTCCTTCAGTTCCGCCAGCGTGAAATATCCCTTGGCAGGTTTGACTTCCCGAAGCTGCTTCAATTCCTTGAAATAATCCCTTATGACCGGGGCAAGTCTTTCAGCTTCATCCTGTGTGATCCCGAGCCTCTGGTGAAGCGCAGGAAAGTTGACATTAGATCCCTTGCCTGTCTTATCGGAAGTTTCAGCGGACGTAACATGGGACGGCTGTACGGAAGAGGTCCCATGTGATGAGGATGTGGAGGTTCCCTCGGTTTTCTTTTCCGGATCCTTCGGGCTATGTCCCGCAACAACAGGCGCCGCCACATTTTTCGTGTTTACAGCAGATGATGTACTATTGGCATCACGCGGTTCATTGAAATTCTCATTTATGGCTGCCAGCAGTTCCTCATCCGAATCAACTGGTTTCTTATGATTATGGCTGATTGCGAAAATCGCAAATGCTACGACGGTCATCGCCAAAACGACAGTTGCAAGTTTCAGCCTATTATCGGAGAAGAGCCAGTTTTTGCCGATCACCAAAGGCTCATCCTGTATTTTCGGAGTGCCTTCAAGAACTTTGTCGATATCATCTATGACTTCCTGCCACGACACCTGTCTTTCCATCCTGTCCTTCGCCATCATCTTCGTGATTACCGCCTCGCATCCCTTCGATACCCGCGGATTGATAACCCTGACCGAAGTTAAGGAATCGGAGATGACCCTGGCGAGAATGCCCATGGCATTTGTGGCGTCAAACGGCAGCTTTCCAGTCAGCATATGGTAGAGCGTAGCACCAAGGGAATAGATGTCAGCCCTGAGATCGATGCTTTTTTCGGCCTTCGCCTGTTCCGGGCTCATGTAGTAAGGCGTTCCGACAATTATGCCGGTCATCGTGATGGAAGAGTCGTCCTTGAGACTTTTTGAGATGCCAAGATCCATCAGTTTCACGGCACCACCGCTCTCAATCATGATGTTTCCTGGTTTTATATCACGATGCAATATGCGGTATTTGTCCCAGGCATACATAAGCGCTTCGGCAACTTTTCTGACTATTGAAAGGGCTTCCTCCTCAGAGAATATTTTTCCAGAATTAAGCTTTTCTTCGAGTGTTTCGCCCTCTACATAGGAAGTCGCGAGGAAATAAAGGCTGTTCGAGTATCCTGCTTCATAAGCTGAGACGATCCCGGGGTGGTCAAGCTTTGCAACCGTCTTCATCTCGTTGTTGAACCTGGCTATGAGATCCGGATCCTTGGAAAGCGTCACGGGAAGTATCTTGAGCGCCACTTTCCTGTTCATGGAACTCTGTGTTGCGAGCCAGACCTCGCCCATGCCACCTTTTCCGAGAAGCATGCACAGTTCGTATCCGCCGAGGATCATTCCTGGCGCCATGAGATTCTCAGGAGTCTTCACGGCATGTCGGCATTTTGGGCACTGGATAATCTTGCCTGCTAATGTCGCCTCGGCTTCGATCTCAGTACCGCAGTTCAGACAGTTGAATGTTATGTCAGACATAGGCAGTTCCCTGTTCGCATCACAATCTCTTATTCTAATATAATACGCAAAGTGCCTGGAGTTTATTATATTATTGATCTTTCTGGAATATATTACGCCCGACCATGAAAGCGACAAAAGCAAATCTTGACATGAGCGGAACCCGCATGGGCGACCATACGATCGTACGCCTGATCGGGAAAGGCGGTATAGGATCGGTCTACCTCGCCAAAAACGAGAAGACAGGTACGCAGGAAGCCTTGAAAATACTTCTGCCGGAAATGATCAAATCTTCTGAGATGCGGGAGCGTTTCGAGCGCGAGATAGAAAACAGCGCCATACTCAGACATCCCAATATCGTCAAGCTCACCGGACACGGACAATCAGACGGCATCTGGTACTACACCATGGAATATTGCATGGGAGGAAGCCTCAATGACCTGCTCATCCGCGACGGTATGCCGGCACCGGCAAAGGCATGCGATATCATCCTGCAGGTGCTCGACGGCCTTGAATACGCCCACAATGTCGAAATACCGAACGTGAAATTGAACGATGGTTCATGGGTGAAGGGGCACGGCCTCATACACCGCGACATCAAACCGGAAAATATCCTGATAATGAATATTGAAACGGAGAAACGGAGTATCGGAGAAACGGAGAAGCTTAATTCCCATACCGGCGACCCGGCTTCGTCGGGAAACTTCGCCGTGGCAGGCCGACGGCAGGAGACTGGCAGCATTGTTGCGAAGATTTCAGATTTCGGTCTTGCCAAAAGCTACCGTTCGGCCGGCCAGTCAGGACACACCCAGACAGGCTCCGTCGGAGGTTCGCTCGCGTTCATCAGCAGACAGCAGCTCATCAACTATAAGTATTCAAAACCTGAAGTGGATGTATGGAGCGCGACGGCTGTCCTTTATTTTCTGCTGACTGCAAAAACACCGAGAAGCACCGAAGGAGAGAAGAATCCCTTCAACGCCATCCTGAAGAACAATCCAATCCCGATCCGGAACGTGGCTCCTTCAGTGCCCGCAAGACTCGCCGCCATAATCGATCGCGCTCTCGACGACAGCGGTCCATTATTCTACAAAAAGGCGTCTGACTTGAAACGGGAACTAGAGGAATTTCAGGCATTAGAATAGAAATAAAGGAGTTCGCATCCATGGGAAATAAAATCAAACAGCCTTCCATTCCGCTTGAATTGATGCCCAAACCATTCGGTCCTGTCCCATCGGTCCGCCAGCTTTCCTGGCATCGTCTTGAATTCTATGGCTTCCTCCACTTCACTGTAAACACGTTCTCCGACAAGGAATGGGGATACGGCGACGAATCTCCTGAAGTTTTCGCGCCGACAGCCTTTGATGCCGATCAGATTGCAGAAGTGGCCGCATCCGGCGGCATGGCCGGACTTATCCTGACCTGTAAACACCACGACGGTTTCTGCCTATGGCCGTCAAAATACACTGGTCATTCCGTAAAGAACTCTCCTTGGAAAAATGGCAAAGGTGATATCGTTCGCGAAATTTCCGACGCCTGCCGCCGGCATGGACTGAAATTCGGAACATATCTTTCGCCATGGGACAGGAACCATCCCGAGTATGGACGTCACGCATATCTGGAATATTTCAGGAAACAGCTACACGAACTGACCACCGAATACGGGGAACTGTTCGAGGTCTGGTTTGATGGCGCGAATGGCGGAGACGGGTACTATGGTGGCACCAGGGAATCGCGGCATATAGACCGGAAGAACTACTACGATTGGAAAAACACCTGGGAAATTGTCCGCCGTAACCAGCCCGGCGCATCAATGTTCAGCGATGCCGGACCGGATGTGCGCTGGGTCGGCAATGAAGACGGCATAGCCGGCGATCCATGCTGGTCGACATTGACAAAAAACAATCTCTATCCGGGATTTGGAGGTGATGTTAAAACTGACTTTGCAGTGGCCGAAATGGTAAAGGCCTGGGCTTCAGACCAGGAAATGCTGAACATGGGAGACAGGAAAGGCGATGCCTGGCTACCTGCAGAATGCGATGTGTCGATACGTCCCGGATGGTTCTATCACCAGACCGAAGACCAGAAGGTGCGTTCCCCTGAAAATCTTCTCGACCTCTATTTCCGCTCTGTCGGACGTGGCGCATCATTCCTGCTCAATCTGCCGCCGGACAGACGCGGACTCATCCATGAAAACGATGTCCGTTCCCTGAATGGTTTCAAAAAGCGCATAAATGAAATTTTCGGAACGAACTTGGCAGCCGGGGCACGAATTGCGGCGAGCAATATTCGAGGCAATAATTCTGCCTTCAGCCCTGAAAAACTCCTCGACGGAGACGGTTCCACCTTCTGGGCGACTGATGATTCCATGACCAAGGCTGACGTCGTACTGGAATTTCCTGAAGCCGTGACTTTCAACGTAGTCAGTCTTCGGGAATACCTGCCATTGGGACAGCGCATCGATCAGTTTGCCATCGACGTGGACAAAGATGGGCAATGGCAGGAATATGCCAGATGCCGGGCAGTCGGTTCGCGCCGTCTAGTACGTGGCGCGAAGACTTCCACCAGAAAAATACGGTTGCGGATACTGGAGGGCGCGGCGTGTCCAGTATTGTCGGAACTCGGAATACACTTTGACTCTGCACATTAAAACATAGGAGATAATTCCAGGATATGAAAGCTTCTGCCGACATTAAACAGGTACATGTGATTTTCAAGACTCATCTTGACATAGGCTTTACCGATC
>JANYBI010000327.1 GCA_025360875.1 Lentisphaerota bacterium | reverse complement strand
GAAGGCGAGGAAATTTCATTCTCCCAGCCGTTTTTCCGCGATAAACAATAGGATTGATTGAACAGGCGTCCAAAATGATTTATCAGAACTTGAAGGACGCCTTTCCTTGAAATATAATATCAGCTCCGACATTTGTGCCTTCGTGCGGGATAAACGTAATTTAAATAGATTAGGATGAAAATCTCATGAGCATGAAAAGAAGAGAATTGATCAGGCACCTGATCGCAGGGGAAAAAGTTGAGCGCTGCGGTTTCTGGCTTGGCAACCCCCACGCCGACAGCTGGCCGGTGCTCCATAAGTATTTCAAGACAAGTACCGAGGAGGAGCTGCGGAAAAAGCTGGGTGATGACTGCCGCTGGATATGTCCGCAATTCTATCCCGATGTATATCAGGATCCCAAGGGGGCGAAGCTATTCGACTGCGGATTGGATCGGGAGGAACATGAAGGCAAACCCCTTGCGAAATGCGAAACCGTCAAAGATTTGGAAAAACTCCTCTGGCCAAATCCCGACTACTTGAATTTCGAGACATGCCTGAAAGATCTCCGCAATGCCGGCGATGTCTATCGCCTCAGCGGATTCTGGACATGTTTCTATCATAACATCGCCGACCTGTTCGGAATGGAAGATTATTTCATAAAAATGTATACGCACCCGGAAGTGGTACAGGCGGTGACAGACAAGATCTGCAAATTCTACTATGAAGCCAATGAACGGTTCTTTGATGCCGCCGGAAAAGATATGGACGCTTTTTTCTTCGGAAATGATTTCGGAACACAGCTGAGCCTCATCTGCGGACCTGCGCAGTTTGATGAATTCATCATGCCATGGTTCCGTCGTTTTACTGCACAGGGACATCAGCGCGGCTACCAGGTTGTCCTGCATTCCTGCGGTTCGATACATGGAGTTATTGACCGGCTTATAGATTCAGGTGTCGACTGCCTGCATCCTATCCAGGCGCTCGCGGCGAACATGGATGCAAAAACCCTTGCCCGCGATTTCAAGGGACGTATCACTTTCATGGGCGGTATCGATACCCAGCTTTTAATGACAAACGGAACTCCGGAGCAGATCAGGCAGGATGTCCGGCGTGTCAGGGAAATCCTGGGACCAAACATCATCCTCAGCCCGAGTCACGAGGCAATCCTGACAGATGTGCCTCCGGAAAATGTTGAGGCTCTTGCCGCTGAGGCTGCGTTTCGGGGGAAGTGACCGTTCTCGAAAATGGTTTTATGATGAGCGAGGCGAATCACTTGGAGTGCGGCGATTCATCGCCGCCTTAAACGACGGAATTCATTCCGTCCAAAACAAATACTCGCGAAATGAATTTCGCGAAACAAAGCGGCGATGAATCGCCGCACTCCAAGGTCAGGCCGAAGCGCCTGACATAAAGAAAAACAATACATTGAATACTGTGCCATGGAAGGGATATAACTGATAATGAATATGTCATCAACTCTAAAAGATCCTCTTATTACACCGCGCAGAAAGCGGATTTTGACAGCGCTCTGCAGCGGTATGCCGGACCGGCCGCCGATTGCATTCGATTCACATGGCAATACGATGGATGCGGTTTACCGCCACTATGGTGTTGCCGACAAGAACGGCCTCTTCCTCAAGACCGGAGTTGATGGATTCAGCGTCTGGGAATGGAACGCGGTCATGGGCCGTTACAAGGGCAAATCCCGTATGGCAGAGGACGGAACCGCGCTGGACTTCTGGGGAAACTCATCACAGCACCACTACGGACTCTTCGACTGCGACTCGATTGAAGCGCTAATGGCACACTCCTGGCCGCGGATGGAGGATTTTGACTTTTCGCACGTCCATGCCCGGGCGCTTGAAATAAAAAGAATGGATATGGTGGTATCGGCCGGACACATCGGACTTGGCTACCAGATTCACAATATGCTTCGAGGCAATGAGAAGGCCCTCTTCGACGTGTGCGATCCTGATTTCATGTCGGCATATATGGGGAAGATGGAGGATTTCACGTTGGCGTATCTCCGGCGCCTGCTGGAGGCCGGACATGGTGAGATAGAGGTTGTGCGGGCCGACGATGACGTGGGCACGATGGATCGCCTGATGATCAGTCCCGAAATGTGGCGGCGTTACTATAAGCCCGCATGGAATAGGGCGTTCGATCTTGTCCATTCCCATGGGGCAAAGGTCTGGATGCATTCGTGCGGCTATATCTGGCCGCTGCTGGAGGATCTCATTGAGATCGGAGTTGACTGCTGGAATCCCTTCCCGCCGTATGTGCACGACAATGAACATGAGCGTCTCCGGAATTTCAGGAGGGGCAGGCTGGTGCTGGACGGTGGTGTCAGCCAGATGGTGCTGATTAACGGTTCGGCTGCTGACGTGAGGAAGGAAACCCTGAGGGTGCTTGATATGTTCGCTCCTGACGGGGGACTGCTGATCGGCCCGTCGCAGGTCTTTACCGAAGATATTTCTTCAGACAACATCGTGGCGTTTTTCGATACCGTCCTCGCATGGCGGAAATGATATGGTACGGTTTTTCTAAATTTGCCACGGTTGACGAATCTTTGGAGAATGCTGGATCTTAGTTGCGTTCAGAAGCTGATTTGGTGTAACTCCTTCGCAGATCGCCGGGAGTCATCGAGTAGTGGCTTTTGAAGAGACGGCAAAGATGTACCTCGTCGCCCAGCCCGATCATTTCCGCGATAATCTTCAGCGGCGAGTTCGTGGTCATGAGCAGATGCCTGGCCGCTTCGAGCCGTAAAATGCGCAAGTCCTCTGTCGGCGTACGTCCCGTCAATTGCTTGTATACACGGAGGAAATGGAATTTGCTGAGACCTGCCGCCGTTGCCAGATCTTCGAGACAGAGCGGCTGGGATAAATGTCCGCGCATGAAGCGCCGCACTTTTTCAACGACCATATGTTCCTGTACATCCGGCAAAGCCAGCCACTCGGCCAGGAATGCCCGGAAAATCTCACAGCCAAGCCCCGACTGTACCCTCATGTCAGCCCCGGATTCCTCATGCATCCATTGACCAAGCTGCCGGAGACGTCCGCGGCTATCCCTCAGATGAGACGGCATTGAGGCAATGCCCTTATCGTTCCACGAAAATGCAAGCCCGTAGATTGCCATCAGGTTGCGATGGTCGTTCTGCTCGGTATGCACGCAGCCCTTCCGGTAGAAGAACACGTCTCCGGCCTCGCCAGCGAATTTCTTTCCGTCTATCTCCACCTGCATCCGCCCGCGGCACAAGACTACCATCTCATGATAAGGGTGTGTCTGTAGAGGCAGAGACCATTTCGGTCCCGGAGTGATCCATCCAATTGTGAGAAGCTGCGCCTTTCCTATGTCCATAAAGCAACTATATCCTATTAATGACAATCATAATGCATAGGTGATAATAGCAATACTGGTTAATTTATAGCAATCCTGTCCAATTGCAAGGCGTAGCAGTCCGGGGTATAATAGCTTTCAGAAACAAAATGTTCCCATAAACATGAACAGGGAGAGCTTATGAAAATAGCAGGTTCGTCGTGCAGCTGGTGGCATCACTCGTTGGAGGAGGCTGTCAAGCTGGCCTCGGAGGCAGGATTCAAGGCTTTTGAGCCGCTGATGTTTCCGTCGGAGATATTTTTGCTCCACGGAGATTTGCGGAAGATGAGTTCCGACCAGCTCGTCCGGCTGCTGGGCGATCATGGGATGGTGCTTGCCGGTTTGCACGTGGCGGCAATACCCACGACTCCGCCCGGACGCTACCGTGCCTGTGTCGACTATAACAAGCGGGCGATAGAGGTGGCAGGCGAGACGGGCTGCAACATTGTCGTAGTGGGCGGACCCGACCGTGCGACCGAGCCTTTCCTTCCATTCCTGAAGGCACTCGAGGAACTCGAGCCCCTCGTGCGCGGCACTCCGGTACGCATCGCGCTGGAGAACCATTACAAGAACTGGATCCAGTTCACCCAGGACTACGAACACATCTTCGACTACGTACAGAGCCCGAACATCGGCATGACCCTTGATACCGGGCATTTCACTTCCGCAGGTGTCGATCCGGAGGAGGTGGCGCGCCAGTTTGGTCTGGAGAAAATATTCCACGTCCACATAAAGGATCACAAGGGGACGCATTCGGTTCCGCTCGGGACCGGGACGACGAACAACTTCGGTATGGCCAAGGTTCTCAAGGATCTGGGATACACCGGATACCTGAGCCAGGAAATTGAATGCGGAGAGGGACCGGAGGCGGATCGGGTGGCCGCTGATGGCATTCATTACATGCGTAAGCTTCTGGAAGTTTGAAATATAAATAAAAGGAAGAATTATGAATCAGGCACGTATCGGATTTGTCGGCTGCGGAACACATTCTACAAACAACATCTATCCAATGCTCAACTATGCGCGGGCTTCGCTCGAGGCTGTGTGCGACACGAATGAGGCGCTTGCGAAACGCAATGCCGCGATGTTCGGCGGCAAGGCCTGCTACAAGTCGGTTGATGAGATGCTAGACAAGGCTTCCCTGGACGGCGTCATGATCGTCGGCTCCCCGGATCTCCATTACGAGGCGGGACTCAAGGCGCTGCGCCGTGGAATTCCGACCTTCGTAGAAAAACCGACTGCGATGGATTTTGTGAAGACACAGGAGATGGTGGATCTTGCAAGAGCAAACAAAACTTTCCTTATGACAGGATTTATGAAACGTCACGGACTGACATACGGCAAGATCCGGGAATACATCAGTTCCGGACACTTCATACCGAATTCCTGTTCAATGAAATACATGCACTGGCCGAACGATGTATCCGGCCTCAGGGGCATGCTGCTGGGAATGTCGTCTCATCCGATCGACCTGATGATTTCGTTTTTCGGCGAGCCGAAGAGGATGCAGTGTACACTTGGGAAGGGGTCAAAAAACTTACTCACGCTGGCCGTGAATCTGACATTTGATGAAGGAAGGGTTGGGCAGCTGATGCTGGGAGCGCAGGCGCGTATCCAGGAACGACTCGAGATGTCGGGCATGCTTGACGATCAGCCAGCATTCTTCGTGGTGGACAATGTTATGAACATGGAGTTGCATAAGCAGGGGCAGGGCGGGGTTGACGTCCTGGCGCCAACGATGGACCAGATACAGCCCACGTTCGACATGCAGGACATCCAGTTGTGGCGGCCGGACTATGCGCTTCCGAACATGGGGCAGACGCGCCACTTCGTGCAGGGATTCGCAGGAGAGGTTCGCGAGTTCTGTAATGCGATAATCGAAAAGCGCGAAGCCAATCCTTCCATGGAGGACAGCCTGCAGGTCATGCGCGTGATCGAGGCAATCTGCAAAAATCCCGACGGTACGACTGAATTCTAATCAAGTGAACCTATACAAATTGACATCCGGTGCTTAAAATGCGCCGGATGTCAATTTTGCTTTAATGCTTCCCGGGTATTGACACTAAATCTGATTTATTATATACTATATCCAGATAAAAGATAAAAATAGCAGATTAAGAGCATTCCTAGGCAACGACCTAAAAAAATGGAGGATACAGGATGATTCACGAAAACGATATCATCATTGCACATAAATATTTTACATCTGGGAAAAAATTTACGCTGATAGAGCTGCTTGTGCCTGTGCCCGCCATAGCTGCCCCGCGACTGCGGGGAGCGACGGCGAGAGTAGCTCGATTTACATTAATCGAGCTGCTCGTGGTAATTGCGATCATCGCAATTCTCGCGGCGATGCTCCTGCCGGCGCTGAGCAATGCGAAGGAGCAGGCGCGCATTGCCGCCTGCATGAGCAATCAGCGGCAGGCGGCAATTTGCCTGATTTCCTATTCGACCAACAACAACACCTTTCCGGTAAACACCTACTACGTTCCATGGGGCTCAAACAGCAGCTACCAGTACCATCTGGACGGCTACCGCGGTGACGGCAGCTGGGGCCCCACCGCCGGAGTGTGGTACTCAAGTTCGTACAAGATGAGTGCCAATGCGCCGCATCTGATATGGAAACTCATGATCGACAGCGGCGAACTCAAGAGCCAGAATGGGGTAACCTGCGCCACAACGCGTGAGTACCATGCGTGGGACGGCTCTTATTTCACAGGCTGGGAATACTTCAATGAGGCGTTTGGATGGTACAATCTCCCGGATGGGACTTATTCCCAGAGCGTGCCTTTCTTTTCCTATAATGGCCCGGGGGTGGACGGCGATTGGATGCGAACCTACTATGGGAACCCGATGGCAAAACTGTCCGACGGCAGAGTTGTAACCTGCGTCCGCATGGATTCCGGATATGTCAACGGCTTGGCTGGCAGCAAGGTGTCCGGCAGTTTTCCGTTGCTAAGCTGCCCCAGCTATACAAAGATTCTCCCCGGACCGGTCAAGATGTATTTCACGCCGCATGAAAAACTTGCCTACCTTTCGGACGGCAATACCTGCTACAACGTTCCCCATACCCGGAACTATTCCTACACTGATGGGCACGCTGAGAAGTTGAAGAAGTAGTCTGGAGATCCGGAGCATGGCCCCGTTCCCTGCGTCTTGCTGAACTCGACAACTGAGCCGATTTCAAAACTCATCCGCCGTGGCGGACAAGAATTCAGAATGTAATTCGAACTCAAACCCGGATTTATTCTGAATCCTGTCTCCTGAATTTGCTTCGCACCGTCACTTTGTTCTGGTAGCTGACTACTTTTGAAATTACTCCAACTAAAGTGAACAATTGTTCATTCCGGGGATTGCAGGATAGCGGAAAATACATCTATTGTCTGCAGTAAAACACAAGGAGATGCAGATGGCATATGATTTGACAGGCACGATAAAATTGATCCAGGAGGCTAAGACATACGGGGCGAAGGGCTTTACGAAGCGCGAATTCGTGGTGACGGTCAAGGAAGGCAAATATCCGCAGGATATTGCTATTGAATGCGTGCAGGACAAGACAAGTCTTCTCGATGGATTGAAAGAGGGGCAGACCGTTACGGTTACGTTTGAGATACGCGGCCGCGAATACAACGGCCGCTATTTCAACAATCTCCAGGCATTGCACATCAGGTCAGGCGAAGGAGCCTGGCCTGATGATGATGACCGTCCGCCGGCCATTGATGAAGATGAGGTTCGCGGAGCCACTGTTATCGACGATATTCCGTTTTGACTGAGTTGCAAAGGATGCAGCAGTTAATGATGGATTCGAAGTCTCTTCTCAAATAACAGGATGCCTGTTTTTCGCTACGCTCTCGAACCCTTGGGTTTCTCATTCCTCCAGCACTGTAATATAGTCCGGCTTCGCTGGGATGCTTCGCCGTGACATTTTTTGCCGGGAGCAAAAAATGGCGGAGAGGGAGGTCCCCTGCGTTCCGAGGGGTAACTACGGGGACTGGAGGATTCGTTTCTTTATAAATGAAAAACCTGAACCGGTTTTCAAATATTTTTCGAGAGTACGGGCTTGTCTTTCGTTTTCAACGGCGATATAGCTTATAAGCTTCAGGGGTAAGAGTTCAGTGAAGTACGTAGCCAGCCTCAAAAGGGCTGGCTACTTTTTTTGGTGAAAAGGCATTGGAAAAGAAAAATCAATATTTTTTCAGCTCC
>JANYBI010000568.1 GCA_025360875.1 Lentisphaerota bacterium | reverse complement strand
GCGACCGCTTTCGCGGTTTTCTGCGAGTTGATGGAATCGCATGTTCTTCCCTTGTAATGATTGCCACCCAATGGAACTTCCTCAATGCATACTGGAGGACGGACGATCAAGTGTACAGCTCCGGCAACAGCGTGAATAGTGCCCCAATCTTGCCTCTGCTGCGCCAGAACGAATGGCATCATATCGCGGCGTCCTGGGACCGGTCAGCCTGGCGGCTCTATTTGGACGGTGTGCTGATGGCGGTTTCGACCAAGCCTCCGTTGAACTGGTTTGAAGCTCCCAGATCCTTGGCATTGGGAGGAGCCTGGAGCGGAGTCATAGACGAGATCCGAATTTCGAAGGTGAAACGCCTTGGTCCGTTCACTCCGAAAGGAGCAAAGCCCAATCCGCTTCCAGTTCCTCAGCAGGTCGCTGTGGTGGAAAAATCTAAGACAGAAGAAAAGCCCAAGGTTGATTTTGCAGCGGAGAGGAAAAAGCTCATAGATTCACTTCCGGCGACTCAGCCTGGGGCATTCGAAGATCGTTTGAATCCCGCAGGGGACTACGTATATGAGGCGACTTCAGCAAAACCCATAATCGAAAGTTGTAACTACCTTGTCTTCAAGCAGGAACAGGACAAAATTGCGAAAGGGCTGACAACAGCTACAGCTTCATGGGCGGATCCGGCAGGTCAGTACCCCGAGCTTCTTGCACGCTTCTTCAGAACCGGAATGTACTGGCAGCTCAAGGACATAAAACCGGGACGCTACTGGGTTGGCCTGATTTTCAAGAGTGGCACGGATCTGGAGTTGTCCGGCGAAAATATAATTCTCTACCTGAATGGACGGGAACTGCAATGCTCGACTGCGGGCGATCCGGTGCAACTGGCACCCGGAATCTGGTTCGCGGAGGCGCAGACCGAAGAAGCGGTGGGCTTGAAGGGCGGCGACGAACTTGAGGTTTGCGGACACAGCGGATTCATGGAAACGCAAGTGGTCCGAGTGCTTCTGCACACCAAGGAGCCAATGCGTGGCGCGTCTCGGATGAGGATCCATCCCGGGCCAGACACGTGGAATTCGGAAAGCAATCTCAAAATATGGACGACTGCGATGTTCCTTCCGGCGCAGGGCAAGTCAATCAAGTGGCCCAGGGAGTCATGGGGTGGTACCGTCTGGTCTTGCGAGCAACTGGTGGACTCTCCCCTCGATCTCCTGCGCGGCCCCGATGGCAAGGCTATCGCACGCTGTTCTCTCTACAATCCACTGCCGGTCCCTGTGGAGGTTGATTACGAGTGCGTCGTCAAGGGGCACTATCTTCAGGTGGCAGGACGCGACGCCGCGACCTTGACACTGGCAGCGCACTCCCAGGTAACAAGAGATGTCGCGTTTGAAACGACCCCAGACGATCCAGCCTATTCGATCCATGCGACAGTGAAGGCTGTGAAGCGACCCCTCCTTCGCCAAGGCTACGGAGGGCAGGCTGACCTGGGTTGGCCAGCATATGGTGAAATATCCTTCTTCCCCGGCTTCAGGTCACTTATGCCCTGGGTTGATCCTTTCGACTTTACAGACCACAGACGGATCTCCTTCCAGAATGCCAATGATGGACTGAGGCAGTGCATCTCATTGGTCGGAACCCAATGGGAGATGGCGTCCACACCGGAACTGGATCCTCCTGTCGCCCCGCCCGGCGATCTCAAGTTCAACCCCGTCAGCCTTTTCCCCGTCACTTGCAAGGACGAGAAGGCGCACAGCATCTATCTCCGCCGGAAGTTCACAATGCCTGAAGCAACAGAACCAAGCATTTGCAAGATTGTCGTCGAGAATGTCGTCAGCGAGGCGACCGCATATGTCAATGGAGAGAAGGTGGGGAACGTCAGAGGGGAAAATAGTCCGCTTGTCGCAGATGCCACGAACGCAGTCCATCCAGGCGAGAATGAACTGCTTCTCATAGTCAGGGACAAGATTGCGATAACAAACCCGCAGTATGTGAACAAGGACAATCCGGTAATGACTAACAACTATCTTGATGCCCCTTCCCACGCCGATACCCGGCTTCCTTCCGTTGGTGATATACTATGGCTGGAACTGATTCCGGCTGTCTCGGCGCGTGAACTCAAAGTCGAGACATCTGTCCGTAAGCATACGATAACTGCGCGTTTCGCGGTCGCCAATGACGGCAAGGGCGCCGTCAAACTGAAGGTGAAAGCCACCGTGGAGGATGCCCGCAAGCCTGTGATGACAGTCGGAGAGAAGGAAATCTCCCTGAAACCAGGTGAATCGGTTCCTGTCGAGTTTTCCAAGGACTGGAGCGATCCGCGTCTATGGTCCTGGCGCCAGCCAAACCTCTACGTGATGGCGGTTGAGATCACGGATGCCGCGACAGGCAGGCGCCTCGACCTTGATCGCGAGCGCTTCGGATTCCACGAGTGCTGGATGCAGGACGGCAAAATATACTATAACGGCCAGAATGTGCGTCTGAAGGGTGCGGGATGCTGCTTGGCGTATCAGCCTCCTGCGAGTTGCGACATTCAGGTGGGCAGGAAAATGAACTCAAGATTTACCGACTATAGCGACGAGATCGGCGGCCTGTCCACGAACCCGATTACGCAGGTGGTAAATACTCCCAGCAAATACAATGTGGAGAGCAATGCCTACTGGG
>JANYBI010000298.1 GCA_025360875.1 Lentisphaerota bacterium | reverse complement strand
CACAAATCCGAAACCCTTTGAACGGTTTGTGTAACGATCCATGATCACTCTTGCGGACTGGATTTCTCCATGTGCCTGGAAAGCGTTCTTGAGATCGTCATCGGTTACCTCGTAGGCAAGATTGCCAACATACAGATTCATTTTTCTCTTCCTCGTCGCCATTATTCTTTTTATTTCGAAAATCTGTCTATGGCGCTACGACATTTCTCGAGGTACCTTTTTCCGGCAGACACCAAATACCTGAAGCAGTATAAATACTGGCATTCAACGTGCAGAGTACCATATGCATGTTCAAAAATCAACCCTTTTACATGAATAATGATTATTTTTAAATCTTGCTATTTCGGGCACCGAGGCTAGATTTATTTCTTAACTCTTTATTATGAAAGCGGTTATGCGCTGTTTTCAGCATAAAACAAGGCAATAATGGAATCTTTTAAGAAACATGGCCCAGCGCCTCTAATCATCCTGCTTTCAGCCTGCCTGCTTGTGAATCTCTTCTTCTGCTATGGCAAGGATTCCCTGGCATCAACCGTATACGGAATTGTTTTTAAAGGAAACCGGGAGCCCTTACGTCCGATTGTAGCCGTAGATAGCTTCTGCTCCAAACTGGAAAAAGGAAAAGTGCTTCTTAAATTCGAAGGCTTTGAATCCGGAAACGAGGCCACCGAGAGAATCGTGCCTCTGATCTATTTCAGAGCTGTCTTCGCCTATTATCCTGGCAGGATACTTACAGGAGATCCATCTCTGGTCATAAGGAAAGGAAATGAATTCCTCGAAAAACCTTTCAATCCGAATGAAGAATGGCTGAAGCAGAACAATGTCAACTACCAGGTGAAATTCGTACGCACCAAGGAAGGCGCCATAACAACGGATGTCAGGGAATTATCAAAAGTCTTCCCTCCCCGGGAAGCCCGAGGGGCAATCCCGCTTATAATGCGCCTGCTAGTCCTGGCCGCATCAGTCTTAATAATAATTTTTCTGGTTCTTTATCTGCGGCACATGAGAGAGAATGCCTCCACATCCGGATGCGACACATTTAAAACCGATTCGCTGTCATTGTTTTCAATAGTCACAATTTCCGTCATGTTCCTGCTGGTCTGCTGTCACTCGCTGCTGATGCCCCTCTACGAATGGGATGCCTTTGCCATCTGGGGGCTCAAGGCGAAAGTCCTTTACTGCGAAGGACTGAGTTCCAGTTATTTCAACAGCCCCAACCTGGCATACAGCCATCTCGACTACCCGATTCTTGTGCCATTGCTCATGAGTGCTGGAATTTTCTCCATTGCCTCCGATTCAAGTGACGCCACCTGCAAGTATATCTTTCCCTTGTTCTATCTTGCGTTTGTCTTCCTGATGTATACGGCGGCACGGCGCAGGCTGGGACAGAGACACGCCCTGCTCCTGACTGCGATATTCGCAAGCACTCCAGCCCTTGTAAGATGGAGCGGAGCCGGCACTGCCGACATGGCCCTTTCGTTCCTATATGCCGGTTCGATACTGTATCTGATAAATTTTTTTGAGACCGAAAAATTTTATGACCTCGGAATTTCCATAATATGCTCAATATGCTGCGCGCTGACAAAGAATGAAGGCCTGCCTCTTGTCATAATAAACTTTGTCGCCCTTTTGATTTTTTCTTCCAAGCCTCTCTTCAGTATGAAAAATTTAAAAGCGCCAGCACTCTATTTTACAGCTTCTACAATTTTTTATCTTCCATGGCTCATATTTTCCCAGGATATCCCAAAGATCCATGAGAACTACATTGGGAACCTGACAATTGCTAGATTCGCAGGAAATCTCGACAGGCTTCAGCTGATAATTCCAGAAATGCTCCTGCAATTCCTGTCTCTCAAAAGCTGGGGGCTCATATGGCTGCTAGCGATAGTCGCCGCAGTCGCAGGACGAAAGTCTTTCCTGGAAAAACCAGTGCTCCTCCTCTGGTTCCTCTTCATCGGACACATTCTGCTTTACATGCTTATCTACATCATCTATCCGTTCGAGCTTGCAAAACTTATTCCTGAAACAATCGAAAGGCTATATCTGCATCTTATGCCAGCAGGAATATTGATCATCATAATGCACCTATCCTCTTATTGCAGGGATCAGAAAAAGTAAAAGCCACTCTATTTCAGGGGGGAAAAGCACTTACTCATCGGTAGGATCAACGCGCCCTTTCCTTTCAGGCTTGTCACCGATCTCCCTATCCTCCTCGAAGTGGGCGGCCTCGGCGGAATATATGCAGTAAGGATAATCCTTCTCCAAGGCCTCCTTTGAGAGATTTCCGGCGTCGGCACATGAGATCGTAACAAGAAGCGGCCTATGGCTCATGTACTTTTTCCAGCTGCTGGTCTGTACTATTGTCGTCGCATTGCGGACAATCTCCGGAACCATCGGAAAACTTGCCAGGGCATAATCAGTCCTTTCATAATCGTCGGTCTCCCTGTTCCAGGAGGTCCAGGTGGTCTTCATGGAATCTATGGGCCTTATGTCAAAAAGCCTCTTCTCAATCCCGCTCCTCCTGTTATAAAGCTCCTTCAGGGGGGACATTCCACAGGTATCGTTGAGATTTCCCACCACCAGGATGTTCGCCCCGGGTTCAGCCTTGCCGATGTCGTTGACAAGATACCTGAGCTGTCTTGCCTCATAGCGGCGCATGTCCGTCTGATTGAATTCCGGATGCTGGCTCCTGTCCTTCAAATCCGCAGCTACAAGATGGAACTTATATCCTCGGACATTGAATACAGCATGGGCAAATCCCTTTGAAACCGGCAGTTCCGTATTCTCTATCTTGTATTTGAAATCTGTCAGCGCCTCGAACTTATCCGGCCTTATAGTGGAAAAAACTGCCATTACGGATTTTTTGTCAGGTCCTTCAACGGTAGCGTGAAACTTATGTTCGGGAACCATTTTCCTTATCTCGGAGGCTGAAGCTGAATCCCTTATCCCTGAAAGCACAATGATCTCAGCGCCGGATTCCTTCAAGTCGTTCGCCAGCGCCTCTTTTTTATCCTTTGAGTCTGCGATTGAATATCCTCCCGCATCGGCAAAACATACTGCGATAGCCTGAGCCTTGACATCAGGGGCGACTTTCGCAAGTGCCAGACTGTCATTGCCCGGACCGGCATCTTCATATATTTTTCTGATTCCATCAGAAAAATATTTATCAAATGCCTCTTTGCCCCAGGGAGTCCTGTTTTCGGTGTTTATCGTCACAAAGACAGGCCTGTGGTCGGAGGCGAACATCCAGTAGTTCTGGAGATGCACGATCTTTGTTTTCTCAAAGTCGATCTCAGGCAGGAGCGAGGCTGATGCGAGTGCGTAGTCTATGCGCCCATAGACATCCTGCCCATGCCACCAATGCGTCCAGGGAAGGCCTGACTTGTCAGAAGGCCTCAGATCGTATAGCCTGCTGGCTTCGGGCTTCTCCTTCGCCCGGAGCGTAAGGAGCGGATCCGAGGAATAGATGTCGTTGAAATCGCCGACGACAAGTATGTTGGCCCCTTGCTCCTTTTCCTGGATGTCGTTGACCAGGTATCTCAGGAGCCGCGCCTCATATCGCCGCATGTCTGTCTGTATGTAGCGGGGATGCGGGAGCCTTGACTTGAGGTGTGCGCCGACAACATGCAGACGGTAATTGTTTTCAAATTCAAACACCGCATGGAGGAACCCCCTCTGGATGAAAACCTTCTCCGGATACCCGTTCTCCTTGTCCTTGGGCTTTATCTTGTAGAACAGATTATCCTTCTTCTCGAATTTCACCGGCTTGAACTTGGATATCAGGCCGATATGCCTCGTCTCATCATCTCCGGTCATTTCATCTGCAAACACATAGTCCCTGCATCCTTCCGCCTTCAGGTTCGCCATTAGATCTTCCAGCGACTTTTCACCTCCTAACTCAACCACGAAAAGGATATCCGGGTTGGCCGTCCTGATCATCCCCATCAGGGCCTTTTTGGAATCATCTTCTTTCGGCTTGTCGGCTTCAGATGCGACAAAGTAGTTGCAGAGATTGTAGGTCATTACCGATATTTCTTTCGCTGAGGAAAGAGATATGAATGAAAACCAAACAAACAGAACTGTTATGATGCGGCTGGTCATATCCTAATTATATCTTTTTTTCACAGGAAAAAAAGATATCTTCGGGAGTTAATCAGGAAATATGCCATATCAGTTCGCCTTCCGGGCGGACTCCGGCGGCAGGAAATTCCGGAAGCTTGGCTTCAAGGGACAATATTTTCTCCGCTATCATCCTCTTCATCGGTCCGGAAATCATGAAGACAATCTTCGCTGAGGCGTTGATAAGGGGGAAAGTCATGGATAATCTAGGAACTGGAGGCTTCGCACAAGCAGGCGCCGTAACTGGAATTACAAGCCTCTCAGAATCATAAAGCGCGGCTGAATGGGGAAAAAGAGAAGCCGTATGCCCGTCATCGCCCATCCCCAGCAGCATTAGGTCGAAAGATATTTTTTCTTCCTTGCGGCATAAAAAATATGACCTGACTCTCTTTTCATAAAGAAGCGCGTTATCAGCTGGAGTCCTGGAAAAATCCTCTGCCATTTTATAAATGTTCTGAGCGGGAATGTTTATTCTGGAAAGAAGGATGTTCCTGGCATTTCCGAAATTGCTGTCGGGATCATCATCCGGAACGAATCTTTCGTCGACCCAGAACACGGAAGTCCTTTCCCACGGGAATGTGTCGGAATATTCCTGATCGGCCATCAGGACAAACAGCGGTTCGGGTGTTTTCCCACCGGAAATGGCGAACGTAAAGAAACCTTTTTCATTTACTGATCTGTCCGCACATATCCGGACAAGACGGGCAGTCTCCGCAGACATGGCGACTGGATTTTCAAAGTTTTTTACCTGAGCCCTATTCATCGTCTCTGAAACGCCTGTCCTTTTTGATCTCCGAATTCCTGCTCTTGGATTCCAGCCGTTTCCGCTTTGCGGACCTAGTGACTTTGGTCTTCCTGCGGAATTTCGGCTTCACCGAGGCGCTCCTCAGGAGTTCCACGAACCTGCGCATGGCCTCCTCCCTGTTCTGCAGCTGGGTCCTGTGGATGTCTGAACTTATGGAGAGGAAACCTTCGTTGCTTATCCTGTTGCTGAAAAGCCCGAATATCCTGTGCTTGATATCTCCAGGGACCGACGGGGAGTTCCTTATGTTGAAACGTATCTGTACTGCAGTCGAAACCTTGTTGACATTCTGTCCGCCGGGACCGGCAGCCCTTACGAACTTCTCCTCGATCTCGCTTTCCGGTATGCGAATCCTGTCATTGACGTAAATCATAATATTGCGGCCATCTTGAAACGTTTGTTTTTCAGGTATAGAGGTATAGTATAAGATATAGTTCTTTGGGCTGGAAACAAATAGCTTATCCTGTCATAAATGAAAGTCGTCCCATGAAATTATCTATCCGCAGCAAGCTATTCCTTGGAATATGCATACCTACGGCGCTCATATACCTTGCCATGATGGCAGTGGAATATAAGATACGTAAGGCCGAGGCGATTTCGTCCATGCAGAACTATCTGAAGGAGCTTACGGAAAGCGAGGCCGCCGAGATCGAAGTCAAGCTTTCATCCATAGCCCAGCTTTGCCGTACCTCGGCTGAGATAATAAGCCATTACCATCCGGACAATACCGGAGAGAACATAGAACTTCTCCGCAAGACCATAGCGAGCAATGACGATATCTTCGGCATGGCGTTCGCATATGAACCAAGCGCCATCATCAAGGACAAGAAATTCTTCTGCCCATATTTCTGCCGCAACGGGACCGGCGGCGGATTGCAATTCATAGACTCCAGCCTTGACGACTACAACTACTTTTCGGAGAGCTGGTATACCATTGCCAAGGAGAACGGGAAGGCGGTATGGACGGAGCCGTACTACGACTATGCGCTTGGAAAAATCCTCATGTGCACATACAGCGTCCCCATTTTCATCGACGGCAAATTCTCCGGAGTATCCGCCGCAGATCTTTCCCTTGCGAAGCTAAGCGGGGAGGTTGACGAGATGAGGGATGCCGGCGGCTACTGCGTCATCGTAAGCAGGACCGGCAGGATAATATCCCATCCCAACAAGTCATACATAATGAATGAGACTGTCTACTCCCTCGCCGACAAATACAAAAATTACGAGTTCAAAGAGGTGGCAAAAAAAATGACAGCTGGTGAAAGCGGCATATTCAGGCACCGTGATTTTTTGACAGGCGAACCGAAGTGGGTCGTATTCTCCCCTATAAGATCATCAGGCTGGTCTTTCGCGGCATTTATATACGAGGACAAGATAATGGAACCCATCTATTCACACATCAAGAGGAGCATATGCTATCTCCTGATCGGTCTCGGAAGCATTGCAATTATCATATTCTACATATCCTCTAAAATCACAAGGCCGATAGGAATGCTTGCCGAGGCTGTGGAAGAATTGGGCAAAGGCAACCTCGGAGTGAAGGTGTCAGGCCTGAAAAATACCGACGAGATAGGTGTTCTCGCCAGGGAGTTCAACAAGATGACCGCCGCCCTCAAGGACAACATAGATTCAAGGATAAGGGAGGAGTCCGCAAGAAAGACAGTCGAAGCCGAACTCAATGTGGCAAGGGAAATCCAGCTCTCGCTGCTGCCGCGCAAATTCCCTCCGTTCCCGGAGAGGAAGGAGTTCGACCTGCACGCCGTAAACTTGCCGGCGAAGTTCATGGCAGGCGACTTCTTCGACTTTTTCATGAAAGATGACGATACCCTGGTATTCACGATCGCCGACGTTTCCGGAAAAGGTGTCCCGGCCGCAATGTTCATGGCTGTCACTAGGACGATGCTCAGGAACATCACCATTGCAGTCAGGGAGCCGGCTGCCGTAGTCAAGACCGTAAGCGATCTCCTTTCGGAGGACAATGACAAGCTGATGTTCGTGACCATCTTCTACGCGCATTACAACATAAGGACAGGCGGACTGAAATATGTGAACGCCGGGCACAATCCTCCATATCTCATCAGGAAAGACGGAAAAATGGAGGAACTCGAGCCGACCGGGCCTCTCGCCGCAGTATTCCCAGAGGCAAACTACGAGGAAAGAAATGTCCTGATGCAGCCGGATGATACGCTTGTATGCTTCACTGATGGCGTGACCGAGGCATATGCGGGCAACGGCGAACTGTTCGGCGAAGACAGGTTTATAAAACTGCTTTCAGGGATCTATTCCGAGGACGTCACAAAGATCGATTCAAGAATTTCGGATGAGATCCTGAAATACAGCGCCGGCGATCTTAAAGACGATGTGACCTTGCTGGTCCTGCGGAAGAAATAGTCCCTGTATTCATATTGATTCATCCTCCATGCCGGCAGAATACAGTCACATCCAGTTAAAATCAATATAAGCCTATAATAATAGCCTTTAACATGTTATGACACGCCCATCAAATCTATAATAATGTGCGTAATTATTGCACAGCGCATGATAACTAAACCGAAGTTCCTATAACAAGAAAACGCTTTGCCCTTTATCTTCAATGAGTTAAATCTAAATCGCCTCTTCCGGTACTGGACACATCCTATTCGAGTTTGAAGCCGAGGAGTTCAAACGCCTTGCGCTGGAGTGCCGAG
>JANYBI010000292.1 GCA_025360875.1 Lentisphaerota bacterium | reverse complement strand
GGTCGCCTCATATTGCATCGCCTGTGGCACGTTTGCAGAACCGGGCATAGAGAAGGAATTCGGTCCGGGCACTGGCAGACCTACATCAGGCTGCAGCGAAACTCCGAACATGGGATTGACATAATCCCAGAAATTTGTCTTGCCGATCGATGACTTGTTGATGGAACCGCTCGGATCAGCTATGGCCATATAGGTGACAGTCACACCTGCCTGGTTTGTGATCAGATGGCCGGTAGAATCGATAACCTGGGAATGGATCGTGTTATAGGGTGGGAGGATGCAAAACACCGAGAAATCTCCATCTGCACAGTGCATGCCAAGATTGTTCCATCCAAGTACGCTTCCGTTGCTTGTCTGGGTCTGTGCACCGGCTGTAAATGAAAGCAGGAACATCAGAGATGAAAGGAACATGGCAATCTGGCAGCATTTCCATCCGGGCATTCTAGCTTTTCGGGTTAATCTTATCTTCATGGATTTATTCTCCTGTTGATTTTGCATATTAAAAATATAAGTTATTCGGCATCAATTACTGCCATATAAATTGCAATGTAATTCCCCATTATATCATATTTAATGGCGGAAATCTAGCATTATATGTATAAAAACCCTACCATAAAAATACCGGATTCCGGCTTAGGGTAAATACCCATCCCATAAGAAGGTATCCTATCTGGTTTTTATCGTAACCTGCTATACTTTAACAGGGAATCCGTTAACTTTTTGCGGGAATACTAAGTTTAATGATCGGCATATCAAAACTTTACATGGGACAGGTCGAGGCTTCCGACGCCATACGGTATGGCAGGGATTCGGCCCGCCTCCCATCGCACCTGCTCCAGTTCTCCAACGACAAAAAACCCGTGGTCATATGGAACGTCACCAGGAAATGCAATCTCAGCTGCCGCCACTGCTATGCCGCCACATCCGAATCCTCCGGACCCGAACTGAGTCATGAGGAAGGCAAAAAGCTGATAGATGATCTTTCCTCATTCGGATGTCCGGTCATACTTTTTTCCGGAGGCGAACCGCTGGCAAGGCCGGATCTGACGGAACTCGCCGAATATGCGGTTTCCAAGGGGCTCCGAGCGGTAATATCCACGAACGGCACGCTGATCGATGAGACAATTGCGGCAAAATTCAAGAAGATCGGCCTCTCTTATGTTGGGATCAGCCTTGACGGGCTCCGCGAAGTGCACGACCGATTCCGCGGACACCAGGGAGCATTCGACGATGCCATGAGAGGAATAAGGACCTGCATGGCCGCTGGACTCAAGGTCGGCCTCCGTTTCACTGTATGCCGTGAGAACGTCGGGGAGATCCCCGGAATATTCAAGCTTATCCGCGATGAGAAAATTCCTCGCATATGCATCTATCATCTCGTCTATACGGGCCGGGGAGCCAGCCTCGCCCAGGGGGATCTGGACCACAAGCAGGCCCGTGCGCTTATGGACACCATCATTGAGGAAACTGAAAAGCTCTATGCCGCAGGACAGAAAACAGAAGTCCTTACCGTAGACAACCACTGCGACGGACCATACCTCTACCTCAAGATGTTAGGTGAAGGAAACCCCAGAGCTTCCAAGGTCATGGAACTTCTGCGTATGAACGCCGGAAACAGCAGCGGAGTCGGAGTGGCATGTGTCAGCTGGGACGGCAAGGTACATCCGGACCAGTTCTGGCGCAACAAGATTCTCGGCAATGTCCGTGAAAGATCCTTCGGGGAGATCTGGTCCGACAAGAATAATGCTTTCCTGATGAAGCTCAAAGAGAAGAAAAGATATGTCACTGGCCGCTGCTCGACTTGCTGCTTCCTTGAAATCTGCGGAGGAAACTTCCGGGCCAGGGCGGAGGCCGCCACTGGCGACATATGGGCTCCGGATCCGGCGTGTTATCTCAGCGATGAGGAAATCAGCGATAATCCAAAATGGAAATGATTATGGACAATTCAAATAAAGACACATTGCCTCATCTGCATGCCGTTGCCTGGGAAACAACCAGGAAATGCCCGTTGAAATGCATCCATTGCAGGGCGTCTGCCGGCGATACCCGGCCCGGCGGCGAACTCAGCACGGAAGAGGGATTTCGCCTCATCGATGGAATTGCGAAATTCGCAAAACCGATCCTCATACTCACAGGCGGAGAGCCGATGTCGCGCCCGGACATCTATGAACTCGCCTCACATGCTACTGCCAGGGGACTCAGGGTGGTAATGGCGCCCTGCGGCCATATGCTCACTCCCGAAAGCGTAAAACTGATAAAGTCCTCCGGAATAAAGGCGCTGAGCATAAGCCTGGATGGCGCAGACGCATCCACACACGATGCTTTCCGTGGAAGCCCTGGCGCATTTGAAAAAAGTCTTGCCGGCATACGTTGCGCAAGAGAGGCAGGCATACACTTCCAGATAAACACGACTGTAAGCAGGATCAACGTAGGACAGCTCCAGCAAATCATTGCTCTTGCTGAAAATATCGGAGCCTCGGCTGTTGATTTCTTTTTCCTTGTCCCGACAGGCCGCGGCAAGGATCTGGATGCGGAAATGCTGCCGACTTCGGAATACGAGAAGACCCTTGCCTGGATCGCAGGGGAACGTTCCCATCACAAGATCAGGATCAAGACGACATGTGCACCTCATTATGCCCGGATTTCACGGGGTGTCGATGATGGTGCCGCGCCTGAAGGAGGCTGTCTTGCCGGAGGAGGATTCGTTTTCGTGTCGCACCGGGGCATAATGCAGCCCTGTGGTTTTCTTGACATATCATGCGGAGATCTGAGGAAAGCGGATTTCGATTTTGGAAAGATCTACATGGAATCGGAGGTTTTCAAATCGCTGCGAAATCCGGACCGCTACGAGGGAAGATGCAGCATTTGCGAATTTCGCATGGTCTGCGGCGGATGCCGTGCCAGGGCATATGCGGCCAGCGGTGATCATCTTGCCGCCGATCCGACCTGCTCGCATGTTCCGCGTATTTCAGATAAATCCGGTGCGATCGGTGAATCGGCCAGAAATGATCTGCTGCTGCGACTGCAACAGGGAATTCCCCTTGAACGCTATCCTTTCAAGACGATTTCCCGCGAACTCGGCATGGAGGAAAACCAGATAATGTCATTTATCGCCGGCACCTTTTCAAAAGGCGAAGCCAGGAGGATCGGAGGAATATTCGACGGAAGGAAAATGGGCTATTTAAATACCTTGTGCGCCGCTTCGCCCCAGCCGGAGAATGAAGCCGAGTTCATAAGGTATATCCGTTCGCTGCCAGGGGTGACACATTGCTACGAACGCGGATGGCCTGCGGAACTGGAGGCGGGAATTCCAGGTTCCCCCGGCAATGAAAACTATCCGAAACTGTGGTTCACCTTCGGCGCTCCGTCGGAAGAATTCAAAACCGAATTCGAGAAAATCGAGGCCATGAACCGCGGCGGAATCCTCCTGAACCTGCCATCACTGAAGATGTTCAAGACTGATGTCATATTCGACCTGAGACAATTGAAGAAAAATGGACCTAACCAGGGAAACCAGGAACATAGGCCGGCGATAATGGAACATCCTGTTTTTTCCGAGAAACAAAAGGCCGTCATCAGGATCCTGCAGGGAAACATGCCTGCGAAAAGCGATTTCTATGCGGAGACCGCATCCAGTCTCGGGATCAGTGCCGACGAACTTCTCGACATGCTGCGCGGCTGGCGCGATTGCGGCGTCCTTAAAAGGATAGGCCTGCTGCTCAACCATGTGAGCGTCGGCTTCAAAGCCAATGGAATGTGCGTGTGGAACGTACCTGAAGAGATGATAGGGAACAAAGGCTGCACACTAGCGGGATATCCCGCCATAACGCATTGTTATCAGAGGGTGATGGACAGGAGGTTTCCGTTCAATCTTTATGCAATGATCCATGCCGGCAGCTGGAATGACCTTTATACCGTTTTCAGCACCATTTCGAGGGAGACAGGGCTTGAAGGCGGACAGCTTTTCTGCTCGACAAGGGAAATAAAGAAAACCAGCATGACCTATTTTCTTTGAGTACAAATAAAATTATATTTTAAGATAAAGGGATTCATAGTGTATTTCGCGATCATAACTTTTGCGGCAGCGCTGCTGTTCCTTCTCGCTGGAGCCGTCCCCTGCGCGGGCGGCGATTCCGCGATGATTTTCCGTTCTCCCGTCTTCATTGCTCTTCTCGGCGTAATTTCCATGCTCAGCCTGAGCTGCTGCTGGAAACGGATACGGCAGCCTTCCTTCCTGGTAACCCATGTTGGTGCGGTAGTGATCCTGGTCGGCGCCCTCATCGGATTCATCTATGGCAAGACCACCCAGTTCAACATGCCGGTAATGCCAACCATGCTCGTTGACAAGATCCCTGCGCCGGGTGGTGGAAACTGGGACCTGGGATTCAGCTTTTCCGTTGCGGAATTCCAGGCCGAATATTATAACCCCGACTACACCCTTTTTATTCCAGACAAGACAAAGGAAGGCGGGTTCAGGAAATCCGTGACGTACAGCACGGAAAAAGTTTCCGCGATCAATCTCGGCAAATCAGTTTCA
>JANYBI010000290.1 GCA_025360875.1 Lentisphaerota bacterium | reverse complement strand
ACAACCATGAGCCGCTGCTGCCGGTGGTCAGGCTACATACCTGAAATGGACAATTGGTATGGATGAAACCTTTCATTCATCTAGTTTGTAATACCTTACCTGGACACACGCTCGATCAGCGTGAACTGAGACGGAGATTTTTTCATAGCTCTCATAATTTGCCTCTGTTGTTTAAAATTCAAATTTAATACAATCTGACACCGACAAGCCGTTCCCCGTGAGGAGGGATGCCGGGAATGCTCAGCTTACCGGTATAAAAGTCGAGCGATGCGGGTTTCGCCTGCGGTTGCTTGCAGAAGTCGCGTACGCCTACGAATTCCTGCCACTGCAGCTTCGGCAACAGGTTCAGTTTCCCGAGATCAATGCTCACTACGGCATCCTTCGCGGCAGTGGCGTCGGTGTTCACAACCGAGAGAAGGACACGGTCCGGGAGACGCCACATGGCGACTTTCAAGCTCTGGTCGGCGCATGATATTTCAGTCGCCTTGCCTGTGGGAAAATACTCTGCTGGCGCGTCGGCCATGCCCCAGTCAAGGATAGCTGTGGGAACGACTATTCCCTTGGTGTCCACGGCAGGATTAGCAAGCTTGGCCTGCTCGACAAGTCCGGGAAGCAGTTTCTCGTCCTCACGCTCTGAGGCGCGGATCCCAATGATGGCGCAGCTATGTGGAGCCAGTTCCGGGACACGCAGCAATCCGTCCGAGAACAATTCGGCTGCGGCGCCATAGAGGGAACGGGCTACGACTCCCTCCTGCCATGGCGTCTTTACCGTCAGCCCTAGCGCTTTCATGTCAAGCCTGATGATGGCTTCCTTGACTGTGCTCCTGTTGTTGTTGAATATGCAGAGGATGGTCCGTTTCGGCAGAGTCCACGCAGAGATCAGGATGTCCTTGTCATCACTTGTCACAAGAGCATTGCGCCAGAACGGGACATAATTGACGCGCTCGTCGTTTAAGCCCCAGTCGAGGGCGGCACGCGGAACATCGGACGAGGAGTTTGGATTCTTCCAGGAGTCAAAGAGAAATGGATAATCGGCGAAACCGCGACGGGCGTCTGCCGCCTTTCGGGGATCCTTGATGGAGATGAGGTTCATCCAGCTGATCTGGCTGCCGAACTGTCCCGACACCGACATCGCCCTCATGCGCTCGATAGGATAGCCGTCAACCCAGTCCATGCCCGAATCGTCCGTGATCGAATGGTACTCGCCGTCGAGAATGGCATCCATCCAGCCGCTCGCGACAAGACAGTAGTCGTTCGTCGCATGAGACACCTGCGATCCCGGCGTGAGCTTATGGTCTTCCATTACGGAGTACAGGCGCATCATGAAACGGCGGATGTTGAGTCCGTTGAATCCCGGCTGTATGCGTCCGTCGGGCAGTTCATATGACATGCCAGCCTGAAGCGAAGTTTGCAGCGAATTGAAGAAGATGTCCCAGTAGATGGTGCGAAGACCGCCCTCACCGAAGGCGCGGTCCGCGATCCACAGGAAATAGTCCTGCTCCGTCTTGTTATAGGTGTCACCCTCCCATTCGGGGCCGAAATATCCGGTGACGGTCTTGTCGGGACTCTTCCAGTCGTAGCCCATAAGCGGCAGTGAAGTGTGCACCGTGGAACCGTACTTGTTGCGTGCCAGGGATGGGTTGAACGGCTGGATATCATGGCATCTGGCGTCTGCGATCTTCTTGAAGTCCGCCCAGAGGGTGCTCCATTCTGACGGATCGCGCGATGGCGGCGTTAGCCACGCCCAGCCGTCTATTTCCTCTCCGGTCTTGGGATCCTTGCGTTTCTTGTTCGGCCCCTCGAAAGTGCCGTCCTCGGAATAGATGGCGGCGCGCCAGCCCTTGACCATGGGGCGGAACGGCGAGGCCATGTAGGTGAATGCGACTGTCCGCGGAGCTGCTAGCTCGCCGGGTTTTCCGACGATATTGTTGCGCAGGGTCAGATCTTTGCCCTGGCGCAGAAGCTCATGTGCGGGAACCGCGTCATCCTGGATCCAGCCCTTGTCGTTGTCGGCATCCCACAGGAGGCCGCGGCGTTCGTTTCCAATCCACACGCAGGGATAGAATGACCCTATGACCATTCCGGAACCATTTTTCCCAGTGTCGAGAGTAGACCAGATGCGTCCCTGCTTACCGTCCTGAGGCAGAATCATTGTTGTGCGCGAGGCATAGTTGCCGCCCGTGCCGAGGCAGAGCAGTACCTCCCCCTGTTCGGATGAGATCGGAAATTCGATCCTCAGCGCGTCGATCTTTGCGGGTGCCGCACCGTCCGGGCCGTATGTCAGCTCCAGATAGCA
>JANYBI010000565.1 GCA_025360875.1 Lentisphaerota bacterium | reverse complement strand
GGAGAAGAGTGATACATTCCTGACATGCCTGAAATGGATACATGCCTCGAGAAGCACGAACGTACCGCAGAAGAACTCGTAGATGTTCCAGCTGGACATGAGTCTGCATGAATAGAGCAATATCCATATGCCGGTGGACGTAATGAATAGTTCGGAGAAGAAGCGTATGACTATCCTTGAAGGGTGTTTTATCTCGTCTTCGGAAATGAATTTGAGATAATATCCCTTTTCAAAGAGCCAGAAGCTCCTGACCCTGTTGTGGTAGAGGCGTGCTCCAAGGTAGTTCATCAGCCAGTCGGATGTGAATATGACTATCCATATGAGCAGCATCGTTGAAGGATGGTAGAAGAGGGAGCTGTCCAGCGCGACAGGCTGCAGGTAGAATGTCGTTTCAGTCTCTATCATGTTTGTCAGGAAATTCGACATCTTGAAATATTGTCCCTGTTATGTAGTCCTAAGGAAAACCAGATATGCCATAAGTATAGCACCGGTTAAATAGGTTAGCCAGGAGATTTCCCTCCCTTTTCCTGTCAAAAGTTTGATTATTGGATAGCTGATCAGTCCGAGAGCGAGACCGTCGCCTATGTTGGTGCATGCCGGTATTCCGATAAGGATCAGGAATGCCGGAATCGACTCCGTATGATCGTCCCAGCTGATCCTTGCTATGTTTTTCAGCATCATTGCGCCGACAATCACCAGGGCCGGTGCAGTTATGGGGTTGAATGGTGGCGGGTAATCCGCAATCATCCCAATGAAAGGAGTGAAGAATATGGCGGCCAGGAAACAGAGCCCTGTCACCACCGCGGTGAACCCGGTGCGTCCTCCATTCTCGACGCCTGCTGCGCTTTCTATGTAACTTGTCACGGTGCTGTGTCCGAATGCGGCTCCTATTGCGGTACCGCAGGCATCGGCCGCAAACGCCCTCTCGCAGTTAGGCAGCTTGTTGTCCTTCATGAGGCCAGCCTGTGTGCCGACCCCGACAAGGGTTCCGAGGTTGTCAAAGACATCCATTACTGTGAATATGAGGATGAACGGGAGCAGTGCGGCCAGATGTGTCCAGAGGTTGTTGAAATCCATCTGCATGAACACCGTTGAGATGTCCGGGGGCGTGCTGACGAAGGAAGATGGGATTTGAATTTGTCCCAGGGTGAGGGAAGCTCCGGTCCCGATAAGTATCCCCCATAGGATGCCTCCTCTGACTTTCAATGCCTGCAGGGCGGCCGTTGACAGGAGGCCGATGGCGAATATGAGAAGTGTTTTGCTATGGAAGTTACTTGTCAGGAAAAGTCCCGAATTATTTGCGACTATGAGACCGCTGTTCCTGAGGCCCAGCAGGGCGATGAACAGCCCGATTCCCCCGGCTATGGCGTACTGGAGGCTGGGGCTTATTATGTTCAGGAGCAGTTTCCGGATCCTGAACGCCGTTATGATCAGGAATATAATTCCCGATATGAATACGACCGCGAGAGCGGTCTGCCAGGTGGCGTCCCCTGTGAGACCTATCTGGGGGGATGCGCATACCGCCACCACCGAAACAAAGAAGAAGTTTTCTCCCATTCCCGGGGCGAGCGCTATCGGATAGTTTGCGAGCAGACCCATGAGGATAGTCGCGATTGCGGAGGCGAGGCAGGTTGTGACCATGAGCGCTTTGACGTCCATTCCGGTCGGATGTGAGCCTGGCATGGCGCCGGCAAGGATGTTGGGCTGCAGGAAAATTATATAGGACATAGTCATGAAGGTCGTGATTCCGGCGACTATTTCAATCGGTATCCGGCTTCCGCGTTCTTCAATTTTGAAATAGGAGATCAGTTTGTGAATCATATCGATTGTCTCATCCTCTACGCTGGCTCAGATTCCATATCCCAAAAAAAAGCCTGCGGATTTCGCAGGCTTTTTATATCAGATTGAATACATGTCCATATTGCTGTTATTTAGCGAGATCCCCTGAAAGCGCCTGCTTGCCTTTTTCTGCGGGATTCGCTTCCGGATTGTTGGCTGCAGGAGGAGTGTCCGTCTTTGCGCCGTCCTTTGCTCCGGGGGCCGGAGTCTTCGCAGGATCCTTCGGCATCTCGGCTGTCTTTCCAGCATAAAGGTCGTTGTAATACCCGAGTATCTTATCTATGTAGTCAAGCCTGGCCTTCTTTGCAGCTACGTCGGCGTTCTTATCCTTTTCCAGGGTCTTGTCGACCTCGGTTGCGAGCTTCTCCCTTTCAGCCTCGTAGGGGGTGGTCAGCTTCTTGAGTTCCTTGTCCTTTCTGTCGTTAAGCGACTTCATGTCTGCATTGATCTTGTCCTGTTTCTTCTTGTCCTTTTCCTTGGTCAGCTGATCCTCGAGCTTCTTGAGCTGTTTGTCATATTTGGCAAACGGGTTTTCAGGAGGGGCGTCAGCCGCCGATATTACGCCTGCCAGGAGAAAAGCCGATACGAGAGCGATAACTATTTTTCTCATGATAACCCTCCGTTTAATTTTGAATTTTGTAGAATCTAGGCGCAAATATGTATTTGTCAAGCCCGGCTTAAGGGGAATTGTGTCGCCGAAATGAGTTTGAATTCATCTGAGTCCCTGTACTTGTCGAGAATTTCGTCCACAGTTGAGCCGCTTCCTGGGAACAAAGTTCCTCCAAGCAGTTCCGCCAGGGGAATCAGCACGAACAGCCTTTTGCGCGCTTCCTTGTGGGGAACCGTGATTTCCGCGTCCGAATGGACAAGGGAGCCAAAGAATATTATGTCTATGTCCAGCGGACGGGAATCAAAGCGTACATGTTTTTCAGGCCTGCCGGCATTCACTTCCGTCATCTTGCATAGTTTGTGGAGCGACTGCAGGCTGGCTGACCATGTTCCTGTTGCCGCCGCATTGATGAAATCATTGGTTCCCGGCTTGCAGCCGACAGCGGGTGTCCGGTATAGGGAAGAGTACCGGATATGGTCCAGCCCTGCCGCCTTGAGTTCCGTAAGTGCCCGTCTGAAGGTTTCAGGCACATCTCCCAGGTTTCCGCCCAGGGACAGCGCGATTTCAACCGGTACTGTTTTGTTCATTTATTTCAGAATCCCATTGTAAATCATGTTACCATGCATTAGACTAAAGCTTAATTGATGAATTGCGACAACTTAAAAGTTTATTTTCTCGGTTCTGGCAGAATTGCTGTACCTCTTCTTTCCAGCCTATTGGATTCCCGTAAGATTTCCCTTGTCGGTATCGGCACCCAGGTTGACAGGCCTGCTGGACGGAAAAGGCATCTCACGCCAACTCCGGTAGGAGACTGGTGTGCGGGTCGCGGAATAGTCCCTGACAAGCCAGCTTCAGTGAATTCCCCGGAATTCCTTGGGAAACTGAGGGGCATTGGGGGACTGGACATGATCTTCGTATCGAGTTTCGGGCAGATCCTGAGGCAGGACATCCTGTCAATGCCGCGGATCGCCTGTGTAAACCTTCACGCTTCGCTCCTTCCCGCGTACAGGGGCGCGTCTCCCGTGCAGGCCGCAATTCTCAATGGGGACGCCAAGACTGGCGTCTGTTTCATGCAGATGGAAAAAGGACTCGATACAGGACCGGTCTTCTCATGTTCCGAATACCGGATCCAGCAGGGGCAGAAAGCCGATGAACTCGAGTACGCGCTCGGAGTTCTCGCGGCAAAGGATGTGGAATCCGTGCTCCTGGACATCGCCTCCGGCGGGCTGAAACCGGTGCCGCAGGATGATTCGAAGGCGTCGTATGCCGGAAAAATTAAAAAGGAACACGGGATGCTCGACTGGAAAAGACCGGCCCGGGCGATTGAAAGAATGCTGAGGGCCTATCATCCCTGGCCCGGAGTTTTCTTCAACATGGCCCATGGTGGAAAAATGTTCAGGATAGCAATTACCGAACTTGCCTGTCTTGACATGCCCGGCTTGCCGGGACAGGTTTTACGGGCTGACAAGAGGGATCTGGTTGTCGCCTGCGGAGAAGGGGCCCTGTCCCTGAAAAAGATCGTCCCGGAAGGCAAAAGGGAAATGGCTGGAACTGAATTCGTGCAGGGTTGCCAGGGGCTTGAAGGGATTATCTTACAGAATTGATGATGGGATGTACGGGGGGAGAAGAATTGATGAAAACAGTAAAAGGAAGGTAGAAGCTAGAAAGTAAAAAGCAGTAGCAGAAGATCGAAAACGCAAACTTATAATTCGTAATCATAAATCAAAATTGGAAATCAGAAATCAGAAAATTGGAATTAACATGAACATCTTAATGAAATTATTCAGGCCCGCAAAAAAGGCCAAAATGCTCGTAATCAACTGTGAAAAGCTCGAGACCAGGGTCGCTCTCATGAACAAGGGCAGCCTCGAGGAGTACCAGATTGAACGCAAGGAGGACAAACAGCTTGTCAACTCCGTCTATCTTGGAAAAATAACACATCTGGAGAATACGCTCCAGGCCGCATTCGTGGACATCGGAACCGAAAAGAACGCATTCCTGCATTATAAGGATATGCTGCCGGCGACCTATGACATGATTGAAAAGGTCAAGAGCGACGGACATCGCCGCCAGAACCAGCAGGGCAGGAAGAACCCGCTTGGGAACTTCACAAAACGCTTTGCCGAACTTGAACGCAAACGCAGGAACAGCAGGATAAGGACCGAGGACATCCCGAAACTCTTCAACGATGGCTCGGAAATCCTCGTGCAGGTCACAAAGGGACCGATTGGCACAAAGGGACCGCGAGTCAGCACCAACATCTCGATCCCGGGACGTTATCTGGTGCTTCTTCCTTTCTCGGACCACATCGGACTTTCAAAGAAAATCGAAGATCCGAAGGAACGCGACCGGCTCCGCAAGATAATGAACGATCTGGAAATACCCGAAGGCATGGGCTGCATCTGCAGGACCGTCGGCGAAGACCGCAAGGACATTTTTTTCAAGCGCGATCTGGACATGCTCCTCGAACTATGGCAGCGCGTCGAGCATATTCAGAAGAACCCGAAGGCGCCATGCATCGTCTATGAGGAGCCAAGCCTTATACTGAGGACGATGAGGGATTTCCTGACCGAAGAGATCGACGAGATCGTCGTCGATGACGAACAGGAATACAATTATATAAAGGAATTCCTTACAAAGATCGCCGGGCCTGAGATGGTCAGCAAGGTCAGTTTGTACAAAAAGCCGACACCTGTCTTCGAGCATTTCGGAATCGAAAAGCAGATCAGCGAAGTCTTCAACAGGAAAATTGGCCTTCCTTCTGGTGGCTATATATGCGTTGACGAAACCGAAGCCCTTATCTCGATCGATGTCAATACCGGAAGCTCAAGAGGAAAGGCGCAGCCCGAAATAATTCTCAGGACAAACCTTGAGGCAGCGAACGAGATCGCCCGCCAGCTCAGGCTGAGGAACATCGGAGGTCTTGTGGTGATTGACTTCATCGACATGGATCATGCGCGCGACCGCGAAGCCGTCTACAAGCAGATGCGAACCCTCGTCCGCGATGACAGCGCCAAGACCAGCATGCTACCGATAAGCAAATTCGGACTTATGGAGATGACACGCCAGCGCGAGCATGAAAGCTTGAGCGATGCGGTCTATGATCCATGCCCGTATTGCCAGGGCGGAGGAAAGGTGAAATCCGCGCTCAGCATGAGCGTTGAAATCCAGCGCCGTCTCCAGGAAATCCTGAGGAAACACAAGAGCGAACGTGGGCTTGCCGTCAAGGTAATGATGCATCCGAGCATTCTCGCGCGTCTAAAGAACGAAGATGCCGCGCATCTCAATGACATGGAAGCCAAGCATGGCAAACAGCTGAGCTTCCGGGCAGATCCCGCGCTCCATCTCGAGGAATTCAAGCTCCTCGATCCTGAGACAGGCGTGGAATATAAGTAGGATTGGCTTCCCATCCCGTTTATTTGGAATTTCCACAGGGGGCCTACTGTCCTCGGAAATCGCCAGTTGCAAAGTGGCACATTGCCATATGATGACCGAGCCGGTGAACCACCGGTTCGGTCTATCTTTTTAGGCTTGGCAGATATAGATATTGAATTATGGCGGGCGTCTGCATCCGAGGAAAGCATGTTTGTGGATCTCGGGAAAAAAGCGTTGTCGGGGACGAGGATTTCAGCCGCTCGCTGAGGAATTCCCTCGGAAGGCTCACTTCGAGGAAGCCGGGAAGGAGAAAATAAATGTGCATAATATACGAGATATATCCTAATGATAAAATACTTATGCGGAATGGCACCGGTATTATATAAGAAGTTATATGAAAATAACAAGATATGTCATCAGCACAATCTTAATCCTAGCGGGGATAGCATTGTCTGGACTATTTATAATTGGTATTTATTACAAATATACAATTGTTTCACAAGCCTTAACTCTTCCAGATGGAACTGATGCAAAGGTTAAAAAAATTCATAACGATGTAGATCGCAGCATAG
>JANYBI010000205.1 GCA_025360875.1 Lentisphaerota bacterium | reverse complement strand
CGAGGAAAGACGTGCATCTCTTGCAAAACAGGTCAAGGGCCGTGCAGAGGAGGCCAGAGTCGCCGTAAGGAATGTACGCCGCGACGGTAATGAAGTTGCAAAGAAATCGCAGAAGAACAGCGAGATCACCGAAGACGATCTGAAGGGGAAACTCGACGCCATACAGAAGCTTACCGACAGCTATATCAAGGAAGTCGACGACGTACTGCTCAAGAAGGAAAAAGAACTGATGAGCATGTAAGATATTTTTTCCAGACGGAAAAAATATAAAAATATGACAAGAAAATATTTCTATATCCTGCTCTTAGTCCTTGCCTCAGCGGGATTCCTGCTCCGCATGCAGGTCTGCAGGGAACTGCGTCAGAATGATATCCAGGTCACAGCCCCTTCCTCCTTTACCGACATGGCCACATACAAGGATCTCTCCGAGAAAATGATGAAAGGGGAGTACTTGGGGGAATTCTATTACCAACCACTGTACTATGCAGTCTTTCTTCCTTGCGTCCACAAGATTCTCGGAAATGGGATCTGGCCTGTGATGATTGCGCAGTCGCTCCTTTCTGCACTGACAATCTTCTTCGCGGCCCTGTGCTCCGCCATGCTCTGGGGCAGAAGGGCAGGGGTGTTCACCGCCTTTCTTGTGGCATTTTCAGCCGTGCTTATCCTTTACGTACCTTATCATCTGATAGAAACTCTGCAGGCGTTCTGGATCACGATGATCCTCTATGTTGCGATTCTCGCATGGAGAAGTGGCAAATCCGTCCACTGGGCCATACTTGGGTTCCTTGTCTCAATGTCGATCCTGACCCGTGGCAACAGCTGGTTTTTCGTGCCGGGACTCATGGTCGCGGCGTATTTTTCCGTCAGGATCAAACCGGATGGGAAATCATACTGGACTTTGAAAAATATATCTGCAAGGCTACTGCCAGTTGTGCTCTTCTTCATCATGGTAATCCTTCCCCAGTTGCCGTTTTCAATATGGAACACGAAAGTGACCGGGAAGTTCTGCGGCCCCTCTACTGCAGCCGGATCGGTCCTGGCCCTGGGGAATACGCCTGAGGCGCCTCCCGGAGGTCGAAATCCGGGGACAGGAGCCGGGCCGATGGAATATCCCGAGACTTATGCAGTCTGGACTGGAACGGCAAAGGATATTCCGGTTTCAAAAAGGATGTATGCATGGTTCAAGGAGGAACCGCTCGCCTTTCTCGAGCTCCAATTCAGGAAGATGCTTCTTTTCTGGGATTCACATGAGATCCCCAACAATATCGCATTCGAGTATCAGGGACGGAAGAGCAGTGCATTTAAACTGATGGCTTTTATTCCAACTGCAATAATAATGATTCTGGCGCTGGCATGGCTGTTCTATTATTTTGTTTATCATGCGAGGAAGAAGTTCGCGAAGATAGTGGCTCATCCTGAATTTTTGATATTATCCTATATGATCATATCTTACTTTCTTGCAACTGCCGCATTCTATATTCTTGCGAGATTCAGGCTTCCATGTGTTCCTCTGCTTGCTGTTGGAGCCGGAGGATTCGCAGTTGTCTTCCTGGACAGCCTGAGACGCCATAATTGGCGGCAATTGATCTTAAGATCCGCAGTTCCGCTGCTGATCGCGTCATTCATAGTCTATCTCGGTTACGATTTCTACAGGTACAACTATGAGGCTCCGGTCATGAAAATTGTCCGCCCGCACGGCATAAGGACAGAGCTAGGGGATGGCAGGATACTTTATCTGGACAACGGTCCTGTTTCATTCGGTTCCTGGGCGCCCATTGACATCAGGCAGGGAGATGTGATCCTGAAGAAGTTCGCGATCAGGGATCCGATTGAAGGACGGAATGCGGAATTCGCAATTCCTATTACAAGCGAGACCCAGGGTGTGATCAAAATGGAAATCAATGGCAAAGCCATACAATACAAGATCAGGCCGGGACTCAACGAGCAGCTTTTCGAGATTCCCTTTGATGCGCTGAACCCGCAGGTCGTGATCAAATTCCTTTATGTCTATTGCAACGCATATTCAATTTTCGACTTTCAGCGAAATTATGGAAGAAGTGAACTGAATGGAAAGAACCTAGGCGCCGAACTGGTATCGAAGCTCTATATTTCCACGGGCAAGAAACCGATGAACAAGCCTACAGGCGAATGACGAATATCGAAAATTCACTGGTAAGATTTTGAACCACTGGACACCTAAAGCAACTTGCGCCGCAACCAAACGCCACGATCTAACCGCAGAGAGCGCTGAGAATGCGCGGAGAACGCGAAGAAAATAAAGAATGACTCCGCGCACTTTGCGATTTCCTCTGCGAACTCTGCGGTTTAAGTTTCTTGTTGATAAAACTGAGAACATCGCAGTCGGTCGCTGAATTATAGAACTCCCGCATTCTTCGTTCCGGACACTGACCGTTGAATGTCAGCCTCTGTTATCTTGGATTCTCCACCTTCTCCACCGTTTTCCAGCCTTTCAAAAAAAACAGAAAAATCTTGTGAATTCGGCTTGAATATTGGAATAAAATGGACTAATTTGGAACAAATCGGAATAAAACAGGTGAAAACATGTTGGCTTTCTGTGGACAGGACAAGTGTTCGATTGACGCCAATGGACGTATCAAGTTCAGTCCGCGTTTCATATCTGATTTCATGGAGCATAACGGCGGAGATATCGTCATTCACTGTTTGCCGGAAGGGGCTTTGGCAATCTATCCGGAGGATATATACCTCCAGATGAGGAAAGCTGAACCGAGACCGGCTGAAAAGGCCGCTTCCAGTATGGTTTTCAGAAGAGTGATGAGACGTTTCGGGGCGATGACGCAGTCCGATAAGATTTCAACACAGGGAAGGATAACGATCCCCCAGATGTACAGGGACTATGCTGAACTTCATCCTGGAACGGAAGTGATTGTGCTCGGTACGGAGATAGGTGTGGAAATATGGAAGGCCGACAAGTGGCAGGATGAATTTGTGAAGATCAATACGCATCTCCGTGAAAAGGGAGACAGGGAAATGGCCGCCGACCTCTTATTCGATAAGAACAGCAAAGATGAAATATGATTTTAAAATATGCTTTTCAAGCAGGGGGATGACAACATGAAACTTATGATTACAGCGATAAACAGGAAATGCCATGAGGTTCACAGCCATTACCGGCATGACAGCAGCGCCAAATGCTCGATATGCAGGGCGACTGTGATGACTTCGGGTGATGTGGCGCCAGACAGCGAGATAGCCGGCATCGATGAGAAGACCGGCACTCTTATATGCAGGCATTGCTTCGAGACTTATATGTCTGAGAACCGGATGACGGCATGAACCTAGTCAGGTTAAAATAAAATCAGGGGAAGCAAAATGGAAGAAGTTATTGTGCGTTCAGTGAGAAACAGGGGCAGGACGGCTCTCTTCGTATTTCTTTTTCTGCTTTCAGTCCTTCTTCTCGGGGCGGCAAAGGTGACCGCCGGCCTTTCGGAGAGGAATGTCAACAGGAGCAGCGAGAAGGAGAAGTGGACAGAGACCGTTCTCAGGCTGTCGGCCGAGGTGCCTGTCGAGAACAGTGCGGAATGGAAGGATCTCGCAATGAAGGATCCGCAGCTCATGCTGATTGCCAACACCAGCAGTTTTTGTTTTATTGATTCCTCCAAAAGCAATTGAAGAAATTCATTGCGTCAAGACGGCCCGTCGTCGGAGCCCAAGGTTTCTTGGAGTTTTGCCGGCGGGCCTTTTGTTCCTGAAAGGGCAAGGATATGCTTAAAAACCGCAACAAGATTATAATAGCCGTTTTCATAATCTGGGCGATCCTTATCACATGCAGGCTTTTCTACTATACCGTTTATAGCCGTGAACATTATATCGAGGAAGGCAACAGGCATGCCTGGCGCAGCGGCGTCATTCCCGCCGCAAGGGGCAGGATCCTGGACAAGAACGGACAGCTGCTCGCATGGACCCAGCGCTATTACGACCTGAACGTGGAAGTCTATCCGGACCTGTGCAGCCCGAATACGGCACTTATAGGCGAACTCAAGGGAAAGATCAAGGGGCTTTCAGCGGATCCGAAAAGAGAAAGATATTCCAGGAAGAACCTAGCTCCTGCTGAAATCATCATCTTGAAGGATTATCTCACAAAATGCCAGGGGATAAAAATCATACCGCGCATGGAGAGGATATATGTGGATTATCCTGAAGTCAGGAAACTGGCCGGT
>JANYBI010000056.1 GCA_025360875.1 Lentisphaerota bacterium | reverse complement strand
GCAGTCGATGCTGACGATGGTGTATCTGACCAGCGGGCGGATAGAACTGGCCACCTCATTCACCCTGTTCACCCCCGAAATCGTCCACGACTGCACGCGCCTTTATCCTGTCTACCGCGAGCCTCTTACCGCGCGTCCGCTTGATGCGTTCACCGGGGTGAAGGATCCGCAGGTCTATGATTTGGAACTGACTCCTGACTGGCACCAGGTGGCGTTCTTCAACACTTCGGCGAAAGAGGGGCCGGTAACGGTGGCGCTGAGCGGCGATCGCGTAGCCGGCGCCATCGGGCTCGATCCCCATGGCTCGTATTATGTTTATGATTTCTGGGGTGACTCGCTGGTCGGCAAGCTCAAGGGTACGGACAAGGTGGAGAAGAATCTTGGCCCCATGCATTGCGCGATGCTCTCCGTCCGCAAGGCGCAACCGAATCCGCAGGTGATCTCGACCACGCGTCATGTCCTGCAAGGCTGGGTCGATCTGGCGGAGGTCAAGTGGAATCCTGCCGCGAATCAGCTTACTGGCATCGCGAAGGTTGTCGGCGGGGAACCGTTCAAGATCGTGATCGCAAATAACGGACGCAAACCGGTTTCGATCAAGACCGACGCGGAACGTTCCAAGCTGGAACCGGCGCCATCCGGAGACCTCTGTACCGTCACGCTGGACCGCCCGGAGAATGGCGAATGTCATTGGCAGATCGATTACTGAAAGAATCAAGGAGTTTGCCACTATGCCTGCTCGACAGAAATATTTGATGTCAGCGTTAGTCTTTCTATTCCCATTTTGCGCAACGGCAGAAGAGAATAGACTATGGTACGACAAACCGGCACAGAACTGGATGAAAGAAGCTCTGCCGATCGGCAACGGGCAGATGGGAGCGATGCTGTTCGGCGGAGTTGCGAAGGACCGAATACAGTTCAACGAAGAAAGTCTCTGGGTTGGGAATGAAGACGATACAGGGGCGTACCAGAACTTCGGCGATGTTTATATCCAGTTTGACGAGGAAGCATCCGTCGAGAAGCCAGGCAGTTTGGAAGACAGCGGCGGGGTTGTAATTTACAGACGCGAACTGGATATTTCTAAAGCTGTCAGCACAGTGACTTATGCGAAGAAAGGCATTAAATTCAAGTACGATGCGTTTGCGAGTTATCCCGCGAAGGTGCTGGTGTTCCGGTATTCTGCGGATAAAGCAGGGGCTCTTTCGGGGATCGTGTCGCTTGTTGATGCGCACGGGGCCGGAACGGCCGCGTCCGGCAAAACGCTTACAATCAGCGGCGCTTTCCCGGCTTATAAATATGATGGCGGGAAAGAGTGGCTGCCTCTTAACCGTGAAGCACGGGTGCGGGTGCTTAATCAAGGCGGGAAAGTTGAGGCGGCAAACGGAAAGATATCTTTCAGCAAGGCAGACAGTATAACAGTCCTGCTGGCGGCAGGAACGGATTTCCAGCAGGCCCGCTCCAGGAACTGGCGCGGGCAGATGCCTCATGACATTGTCACGGCACGTCTTGATTCGGCGGAAAAATACGGTTACGAGAAACTGCTCAAGGAGCATATCGAAGATTACTCTTTGGTATTCAACCGCGTCAAGCTGGACCTGGGCGGGAAGAAAATGGCGGATGTTGCGACCGATAAGCGTTTGTTGCAGTATCAAGCGGAATCGCCTGATATTGGTCTGGAAGAGCTTATTTTCAATTACGGCCGGTATCTGCTTATTTCATCGTCCCGCGAAGGAGGACTGCCTGCGAATCTTCAGGGCAAATGGAACCACAGCAACAACCCACCCTGGCGATGCGATTACCATACGGATGTGAACGTGGAAATGAATTACTGGCCTTCGCATCCGGCAAATCTTTCAGACTGTTTCATGCCGTTCTCAGCCTGGTTGAATTCCGTGCGCGCAGTCCGGACAGACGCCACGAAGAAAGCGTTTAATATACGCGGGTGGGCATTTCGCGGGGAAAGCGGCCTGTTCGGAGGTTCGACATGGGAATGGGTGCCGGGCGCCAACGCATGGCTCGTGCAGTTGCTCTGGCAACATTATGAATTCACAGGCGACAAAGAATACCTGAAGACTCAGGCTTACCCTGCCATGAAGGAAGTCTGTGAATTCTGGATAGACAGGCTGAAGCCGCTGCCTGACGGCACTCTTGTGGCTACAGACGGTTTCTCTCCCGAACAGGGACCGAAAGAGGATGGCGTATCTTTCGACCAGCAGCAGTGCTGGGATGTCTTCAACAACACCATTGAGGCAGCCGGAATTCTCGGCATCGACAAAGAGTTCCGCGATGAACTTATCGCGAAGAAAGCTAAACTGCTTGGCCCCAAGATCGGCACGTGGGGACAGCTTCAGGAGTGGATGGTCGACAGGGACAGCCCAAACAATAAGCACCGGCATCTGTCGCACCTGGTGGCAGTTTATCCCGGCCGGCAGATTACGCCCGAGACAACACCTGATCTTGCAAAAGCGGCGGCGGTCTCACTGACAGCGCGCGGCGATGACAGCACCGGCTGGAGCACAGCATGGAAGATCAACCTGTGGGCACGTCTGCGCGACGGCGAGCATGCGCATCGCCTGTTCAGATACCTGATACGTCCTTGCGGAGGAGAGCAAATGGCTAATGAAGGCGGCGGAATGTACGGAAATCTGTTCGACGCCTGTCCGCCGTTCCAGATTGACGGCAACTTCGGTTTTCTGGCAGGCGTCTGCGAGATGCTGATGCAGAGCAGACTTGCGCCGCCTGATAATAAGGACTTCCAGGCTGAGATTTTCCTTCTGCCTGCGATGCCGGCCGTCTGGTCCGATGGATCAGTCAAAGGTCTTCGAGCGCGAGGCGGTATTACCGTCGACATTGAATGGAAGAAAGGAAGAGTCACCGATTACAGGCTGAAAGGCGACAAGAAGTGTAAAGTGAAAGTTCATGTCAATGGCGAGACGAAGATGGAGAGCGCATGAGTGCGTGGATGCCATCCGGAGACATCCGTGCCGTCACTCGCGACCGCCCGGAGAATGGCCATGACCCCGGCGGCCTGTGAACGGTTACAAGGATAGACACGAATTCCGCAATTTGTTAAGTTCGCAAAATATCGGCCTGACGGGCGACTCATGCCGGCAATACGCCGGCAGAAGCCGGGGCTCCTACCGGAAAGGAATTGCGAGGACTATGAAGAATTTCGGTTGCATTATGCTCTACGCGGCCTTGACCGCACTACTGACCTTAACCCCGGCCAAAGCGGGAGAGAAGCTGGAAAGCGGCAAGGACCGGATCGACGTTCCTGCCATGGGCCCCGGCCTCTGGGTTCACAATCTGTTCCAGTCCAACATGGTCATTCAGCGCGACAAGCCGATCCGGGTCTGGGGCTGGGCTGAGTCGGGGGAAAAGGTCACGGTAACCTTCGGCAACCAGTCGCAGTCAAGCGCCGCGGCCGCCGACCGGTCGTGGAAAGTGGAACTAGCGGCAATGCCTGCCAATGCGGAGCCCCAGAAGATGACCATCCAGGGCAAAGACGAGAAGATAGAACTGGAGAACATCCTCTTGGGCGATGT
>JANYBI010000037.1 GCA_025360875.1 Lentisphaerota bacterium | reverse complement strand
AAGGGCGAGATTGATACCGCGAAACATTTCCAGGAGGCGTTTGCAAGCGTCGGGATCAAGGAGGTTGCGGATGAGTTCGGAGTGCCTACGATCTCTTTCGATGACGAGGAGTGGATAGAGCAGCCGAACCCCGACGGAGTCTTCCTCAAGAAAGTATGGATCAGCAGAACCACCCTTGAATCGGATGTTATAATAAATCTGCCGAAACTGAAGGCGCATGAGCTGGTCGTATATACCGGAGCCGTCAAGAATTTCCTTGGTCTTTCCCCCGGATATCACAAGGGGCTTTATCACAGGGCGGCGACATTGACAGGAAACATGGGGGACATGCTCGTAGATATATTCGCCCTGGCGAAGCCGAAGCTGACAATAATGGACGGAATAATTGGGATGGAAGGGCAGGGGCCTCTTTACGGTACGCCAAGGGATATCGGAGTCATCGTCTCGGGAACTGATTCTGTCGCCCTTGATGCGGTCTGCTGCTCGATAATCAATATAGAACCGATGGATGTGCCGACGACAAAGGCGGCCGTGGAAAGAGGTCTTGGGAAAGCCAGGCTGGAGGACATAGAAGTTCTCGGGACTCCGATAAATGATGTAAAGATACTTGATTTCAAGCCTCCGCCGAAGAAAAGATATATGTGAGGCTATGAATTTAATTAATACTTAGAGTTGATATATTTGTCAATTATGGGTATTATATGGACATGAGGACATATGATACAAGGCAGTATGTGGAGATGTTCCATCTTCTTTTCCTGGACATGATGGGAAGGAAGATTGACAAGCGGTATTATGCCCTGAAGGGTGGCTGCAACCTGCGTTTTTACTTAAAAAGCTTCAGATATTCCGAGGATATGGATATTGATGTGCAGGCAGTTCCAAAGGAGAAGCTTGAGGACACCGTGCAGGGGATTTTCAAATCTACGCCCTTTCTGAATATCTTGAAGTCCAAAGGAATGGTTCTGGATAAATGGAGCGCGCCAAAGCAGACCGAAACCACTCAGCGCTGGAAGGTTTCAATAGCCGTTGAAAACATGTCCATTGCGCTGAACACCAAGATCGAGTTCTCCAGGAGAGGGATCAGGAAAGGCCTGGCATTTGAGGCGGTAGATCCCGAACTTATCCGCCAATATTCCCTGACTCCGATAATGGCCAACCACTATGACATGAACTCAGCGTGCGAACAGAAGACGGAAGCGCTTATAACAAGGAAAATCACCCAGGCCAGGGACATATTCGACTTGAATCTCCTGTTGAATTCTGGAGCGAAGTTCGAGTTTGGCAGCAACGGCAGGGTGAAGGAACGCATAGGTGAAGCCGTCTCAAATGCCAGGTCGGTAAAATTTGATATCTTTAAGGCGCAGGTACTCTCCTTTCTCCCGTTGGAATACCAGGTCCAGTACGATTCGGAGTCTGTCTGGGACGACATGGTTCTGCACGTGGTGGAAGCACTGGGCAAGGAGGCGCCATGAGGCTAGATATGGTTCTTTCGCGCCTGAAAATGACAGGCCAGCAGATTTTAAGGACTGCCGATGCATGCGCCCTTCTCAACATCAGCCGGGATCATGCAAGCCACATTCTGTCACGTCTTGAGGAATCCGGACACCTTGTGCGCATAAAGAACGGCCTATGGTGTTTCAGCGGAAAAACTGATGCCATGCAGCTGGCTGAATTTCTTACGGCACCATTTCCAAGCTATATATCGCTCCAGAGTGCGCTATATCTCCATGGCATGATCTCCCAGATACCGGCATCAACATACTGCGTGTCACTTGCCAGGACCCGGACATACAGGACACCTGTCGGGGATTTCTCAATCCATCACATCTCCGGGGACTTCTTCATGGGGTATGAGGAAACCGGGGACAAGGGGTTGAAAATTGCAGTTCCGGAAAAGGCATTGCTCGACTTTTTATATCTGAGCCCTGCCAGATCGAGACTTTTTTCCGGATTGCCTGAACTGGAAATTCCCCGCTCCTTCAGCATCCGTAAAGCCAGGATGATGATTGGCAGGATCCCGGCCGTACGCCGCAGGGCGATGCTGGAGAAGAAGTTTGACAGCATCATGTCTCTATCTCGAAGTAGTTGAAATATCCCCATAAGATTCAAGGAAAGGAAGTAAGGTAATATGTCTTTGAAAATATCATCAGGCGATATCGAGCTGCAATTCACCGGGAAAGACAGCGAGCTTTGGTCATACGGAAGAGCTGGAGGCAAAATATCGATACCGGCCCCTGTGTTCGAAATTGATGGACACAGGATATCTCTTTCTGCAGGTAAATTAGAAAAAATATCCAGCAAGAATGTTTTTTCTGGAGTGACTGAACATGTCTTCGAAGGAACTGTCATCGCCAATTCCAAATTGAGAATCTCGCTAGTTGTTCGAACGGCTGAAAACAGTCCGTTTGTAAGATTCAGGTATCTTGTCCGCGGAGAGGCAAGGATTACCCGGAATTCGGGACGCGATTCCATCAGCTATTTTTCACTCGACATGAAAGCTGCTGACGAGATCCGTGAAGTCCGGCTGAGCGATTTCGATGAGTTGATCCATTCCTATGTTCCGTCTGAAGAAAATGTGCCTTTGCATTCATTCGACAATAGCATGACCCTGATGGGGCCGATACTCTGCGGAAGAGATTCAAGACGTTCGTGGCTTTGCGCATATGAGCATGGTTCACAGCCGCCATTCCGGTTTATTGAATTTGCCTTGACTCCGGATCGCAAGGTTGATCTGCGGGCTGTCCGCGGAAACTGTTTCAACGGATTTGATCTCCGGAAAGGATATGAGACTGTCTGGTTTGACATTGGAATCGCTGATGGTGGGTTCGATGATCTGGCGAAAGAATGGCGTGAATTCGTCCTGCGCTGGATGAGCCCGAATTCTGCTAGCCGCACTCCTTATATATTCTACAATACCTGGAACTTCCAGGAACGGCATCAGGCCTGGGACAAGGGGAAGTATCTCGACTTTATGAACGAGGCCAGGATGCTCGAGGAGATAGAAGTCGCGCATAAGATGGGAATCGACGTGTTTGTGCTCGATACAGGCTGGTACCAGAAGACCGGTGACTGGGAAGTCAACATGAAGACTTTCCCGCGTGGCCTCGGGCCCATCCGTGAAAAACTGTCAAAATACAATATGAAGCTTGGGCTCTGGTTTTCGCCGACACATGCAGCTATGACCAGCAGGCTTACCAAAAAACATGGCGACTGCCTGATGTCGTGGAACGGGAAGAAGAGCGATGCTTATCCTATCTGGGAGACGGAGGAAAGCTATTCATACTGCCTCTGCAGCAATTACTGGGAGTCATTCGCCGACGAACTTATCCGCTGCGTGAAGGAACTTGGTGTGACATATTTCAAGTGGGACGCAATAGGGCAGTTCGGCTGCGATGATCCGCATCACTTCCATGGCGGACCGGACAACACCCACGAGGAACGTGCTGACTGCTATGCGTTCGAACAGGTCAGGTACATGTCGAAAATCATTGACCGTGTCTGTGCCGCATGTCCTGAGGCGATAGTCGATTTTGACATTACAGAAGGGCATCGTTCGGTCGGCCTTGCCTTTCTCGCATCCGGAAAATATTTCCTTATCAACAATGGCCCTTATTACAGATCGTTCGACGATCCCCAGTATGCGCCTGGCGGAGGAATGTCAAGCAACATATTTGTGTTCCCCGGACCAGCAAGACCGCGTCTCTGCCGTCATCCGCTCACATTTGATCGCTGGATACCGTCGGTGCTTTTCCTGACACATTTTCTTCCGGACGATCCCGAGTCATCGCAGCTGATCAACATCGCCTCGATGATTCTCGGACAGAACGGAATCTGGGGGGATCTGCCGAAAATTTCTCCTGAAGGTGTGAATCTTTACGGGCGACTCCTCGGATATTACAAACAGGTACGGGACGATGTTACGTCAGCATATCCGGTGTGTTCCGGTTTCGTAGGATGCAATCCCGAGATCCACGAGAAGATAGGGAAGTCAGGCAAAGGCGTTGTCTGCGCATTCACCGACAACGGAGGCGTCTACCGCTACGTGACGGCCAGCCAAGTAGATTCCAAAATCAAAACCAGCGATGATTCGGTGAAGGTCAAGATCCTTAAGGACGGACACGCGGAATTGATTTTCAGCTTCGAACGCGGCGGCGCGAAGATCGCATTCTTCGGGGCCGGATGACAACAGGGAAGGGGGATATTTATGGCTGTAAAGTATTCTATGTTTATTGTTTTATTGTCTGCTTGTGTTTTCACTTCTTTTTCTGAAGAATCACTTTTGCCTCAAAAACAAGACGATATTTATGTGTGCGGGCACGAGAACTTATATAAGAATATCCACTTCATTATACAGATGTATTCCATGGAAAACTCGGGCAGGTTTCCAAAGAGCCTTAAAGAGTCATTTGATTATATGGGTGGAGATAAAAGCTTAAAATCACTTTTCAAATGTCCGGGAAGAGCTCATGATTTGAAAGAAGATAAGCCTGACGAGATGGATTCTTGGGTGGATTATATTTACATTTACTGGTCGGAAGGAGTTAAGACACCAAGTGAATATCCTCTTGTGTTTGACAAGCGCTTGTCAAATCACAAAGGGAAAGGGATTAATATATTGCTTGTTGGCCACAAGTATTTTTGGGATGAAAATGCTAAATGGTTAATGGGATTTGTAAAAAAACATCCTGAATTAAAAATTCAACTACCTGAACTTGAGAGTCCCGTATTCTGAGTTACTTGTCAGTCCGTGAATATACACTGCGGACGAAGATCCGCCATGCTTTTTATTTCGAATACATCCATTAGCCGCTGTAAGAGCGCGGCAAATCTTTCATGCAGCCATTTTTG
>JANYBI010000734.1 GCA_025360875.1 Lentisphaerota bacterium | reverse complement strand
ATCACCGCCTTCACCTGATAATTGGATTCGACAACCGGTTCCCCGAATTCCGTCCCTTTCCCGGCGGGAATTATCTGGAAAGACTGCCGGTATGCCTTTCCGACTTCAAGCCGGCCGGCATATATGATCGCAGACGGTTTTATTTCAGCGACAGGCAATGCGTCGCCGGTGAAAGTGAACTTGAAATATCTCTGGGTTGGATCATTCGTCTCAATGAAAAAGTTCTTAGTATATGGCCCGGACAGGGAGCTGGAGACAACTTTGAGTTTCAGCTCAGAAACTTCTCCTGGCGCGATCTGCATGTTTGAGATGCCTATCTCGGCGCAGCCTCCGCAGGTCTTGAGTACTCTTGTTATCCTGAGGTCGGCATCACCGGTGTTTTTGATCTTGAACAGTGTTTCCTGCTGGTCCTTTGCCGGATGCTTCCCGAAATCGGTGCTGGACGGACCTTCGACATCGACCTTAGGCGCCGAGTGTGCCGTTGAAACAGTTGTTAGAAACACAATGATGGCCGCTGTCATATTTCTCATTATCTCCGCAATATACGAATTCATGGCGACAAGTCAACTGCTCTTATCAACATGCCGCGGAAAACAGCGGCATCAATAGTCAAAGGCAAGCATTAGCACAGCGTATACTGGAGTAATTTTTGAGGACAATTACCGGAATTAATTTATTTTTATTGATTTTTTTAATTTTCAGCATTGATTTTTACGCCCATTATTGTCTAATAAGCTCCTTTTATTTTCAAAAGCATGGATTCACGAATCGGGGGGACTTGAATGCGTATGCCTGTTGTATTGCTTTCTGTCTTGATGTTAATATTTTCCTCAACACCTTTATTTTCGCAAGCCGTCTCTTTTGGAAGACCCTCGGGATTCATAAGGATAGAAATCCAGCCGAACGAGGAAAAATTGGCTTCCACGCCGTTCGACTCATTCAGTCCATCTCTTGCCTCACAGATATTCGGTCTAACCGGCGGCATCTCCGAGAACTCCGGGGACCAGATCAAATTATGGGATGCCATACGCCAAGCTTATGTCCAGGCATTCCTTGCAGACGGGACGGGCGACAGCGAAAAGGACGGAAGCTGGCTTGATGCCAGCTTAAATCCTTCCGGCATCATCCTTGTTCCAGGTGTGGGATTTTTCATAAGGAACAACCATGGAACAGTACAGAGCGCATATCTCGCCGGAAAACTCCCTCTTTGCAATTCCAGGAAAACCACCCTCTATCCAAGCCTGAATCTTTTCTCCTATCCATTCGCCTCAAAGATACCCATAAACAGCTCCGGAATTTCATTTTTCGGAAATGTCGGCGTCAGACCGGACAATATTTATCTGTCGATCACCGGACCGTCGTACCGGCTGGTTGAAGAAGATGGAATCAGGAAATGGATAAATTTCAAAGGAAATGATTCTGAGATCGAACTGAAGCTTGGCAATGCCATCTGGTATGAGAACAATAGAATTGCAAATGTAATATCCCAGGATGACTCACCGTATTCAAATCTCTTCGGCAAGGAGGATATTCCACCATCAATCGCCTCTATGGCTCTAGGACAGTCAAAGGACGAGATAATTCTCACGATCAACTGCACACAGGTTCCGGGTGAGGTTCTAGAAATCTTCTCAAAGGATCTTGTGGAAAACGATGTTCTTTCCACAGGTTCCGGATGGCTGATTGCAGGCCAGAACATAATTCCTGGAGGCGCCGCGCAGATCCAATGGACCGATTCCGGCAACCTGAAACCAAAGGCAAGGTGTTGGATGAAAGCGGGACCGGAATAGCTAACATGTTCCTGCAGGTCAGGAACCCGATCACCGGCCTTACTGGCTTCCTAACAAAAACCGACAAGAGTGGTTTATTCACCTATTCGACTACGATAGGTTCAGAGGGTGAGCATACCTTCGACTTCTTCTTCACCGACATTCCTGACACCGCCAAAGGAACTGCTAGCCATACAGTCACCACCAGGAAAGGATGCATTGAGGATAACAGCTTCTTCG
>JANYBI010000727.1 GCA_025360875.1 Lentisphaerota bacterium | reverse complement strand
GAAACTGTGGCTATTAGAGATGAAATTTACACCCAACGGTTTTACAGGTATGATGATACGTCAATACTGGTCAAGGTTCCTTTTTCATCATATCTCGCTTCTTCAATCACGTTGCCCTTGTCGTCATATTTAAAAATTGATTTCTCGAATAAGCAGCCATGGCTATAGCATTTATCCCTTTCAACCATATTGTCCTTTTCATTATACCTGTAAAACCGTTGGGTGTAAATTTCATCTCTAATAGCCACAGTTTCACTAATCATTTCTTCGGGAGAATAGTATAATTCTTCAATCAGCCTGCCCCTGTCATCATACTTGTAAATAAACTTCTGCAACAAATCCCCCTTCGCATTATACAAAGCCTCTTCAGTTTGATTCCCCTTGTCGTCATGCTTGGAAACGGCGTGGTCTGTTTCCACATCAATCATCCTGTCCTTCTCGTCATATTTATAAACATTTTTCACTCCTGCTTCCTTAACATCCTTTCCCCTTAGATTCTTAACATAATAACAAATCTCGACCCTTTCTTGGACTTTTCCCTTACCACGTATTCTTCTGAGTATGTTTTCTTATCCGCAGAAAACAAGTTAAAAGCCAATAGGAATGACAGTATGCAGACTAAGATTATTTTCATTTGCCTATACCTAATTTTCAGTAATATGTATATGAGAATGTGATTATTTTGACCAAGACTCCATTTTTGTCATATGTCGCTGACTCTATCTCATTTCCCTTGTCATCGTACTTGTCCTTATAGGAATTATCCGTTCGCAAGTTCCCTTCTGCATCAAAGGAATTTTTTCCAATCCGATTCCCCTTGCCATCATTCGTAAATTTAACCTTCGAGCTTAATTCCCCGCCAGCATTATAACGTGCTACTTCAGCAAGCGTTCCCTTGTCATCATACATGCAAATACCCTTGCTGGTTAAAACCCCATCAGCGTTATAGCTCACATGTTCAATCAGTTTCCCATTCTTGTCATGCTTGAAAACTTCCTTATGGCTTAAAGACCCATCTGGATTATAGGTTGCTCTTTCATTCTCATTTCCATTGGTATCGAATTTGGAAATGGATTTTCGCAATAAAGTACCATTCGCCATATAGCCTGAATCTTCTATCTGATTCCCCTTGCTGTCATACTTGTAAATATTCTTCATGCCTGTTGTCCCATCTGCATTGAACCATATACCTTCAATCTGATTGCCGTTGGAATCGTGTTTGGCAACATATTTCCTTATCGAAGCTCCGTCTGATTCGTAGTATGCGCACTCAGTTCCATATCCCTTTTTATTATAATTTAAAATAGCTTTCCCAAACATTTCCCTGACATCCTTGCCACCCTTGCACTTTATGTCGTAATCAATCCTTATAAGTTCTTTGACCTTGCCTTTTAAACCTTGCAATTCCCAGTCTGTCTTCTTGGCTGTTGCTGACTTTTTCATTTTATATCTCAATCCTTTTGACAATCTCTCCAAGCAGGTCATGCTCGCTTGGCACATGAACAATATACCCCACTGTCAAGCCTTATCCAACCACCCCCCTTCAGGTGACATAACATTGCTCTGGCATGGGGAATAACCTGCCATGCTGGGGAAGATGCTGATTATAAAGCAGAAATACTCTAATCGATGCTGCGAGTCCGCAAAGCGTATGGGGGATTTTAGGCAGATTTATGTGTCGTCCCAATGCGGGTACCGCTGAGACTTTCAAAACCAATTTTTCAGGCGTGCAGGGCCTTGAATACCATCTTTGGATTTTCGGATATCACCTTGAGAAGCACCATTGCCGGACCGACCGGACGGCGACGACCCTGTTCCCAGTTCCTCAACGTGCCGGCGCTAACCCCGATCATGTGCGCAAACTTGGACTGTGAGAAATCCAGACTTTCCCTTACATGCTTGATGTCTAGCGGGGAAAAATAGAATTCCCTGGAAGGTTTCGCCTTGCCTTTGTGGATCTCAACGGCTTCATTAAGGCTTTCTGAAAGCTGTTTGAATAATTCTTTTTTCATTTTAATCCCCTTGCTATGTTTCTCAATATCTCAAGTTCCTTTGCAGACAAATCATCCTTTTCATTTTTGCTGTAGGCAACAAGAAGATAAATCCTAATTTTGACCTCATGATAGAAGTATATTATCCTAACTCCTCCTCTTTTCCCCCTGCCTTTTCCTTTGATGCCGAAGCGGATTTTTCTCAAACCTCCGCTGTGTTCAATTACATGTCCAGCTTTTGGATCCGCCAGAAGTTCCTTCTGGAGAATCCTATATTTGGACGCCTTAAGATCTCCCCAGACGTTGATCCAAAAGCTGCCAGTAGGAAGCCTCCCCGACGAGCCGCCGAAAAATGACAAATGAGGACACCATCGCGCCAAGCATGCCTGGCAATATGGCATTTTGTCCTACTGCGTAGAAATTCTTTACAGGCAGACGGCCAAACAAATTGTGCTGACCTATCTTCTGTCTTATGCCGTATGCCGACCCGGGTGTTGAAAGATAATCGCGGTAAGTAAGCATGGAAGCAGAATCCATGACATTCAGCCTTCCTCGGAATTCAGGATAGGCCTGTAAGACTTTCTCCTTTATCTTTTCGATCCGTTGCGCCTTATATTCGGAGTATTCATTGCCACGATGGTTTATAGATGTCTTTTCCCAGCGGGCGGTCTCATCCGGAAAGACGCTTTGAAATGCGTTTAATGTCTGGCATGGACGGCCATCGTCTGTAATTTCACGCGTCACTACAATGCCCGTTCCGCTTTCCTTGCCATCGTTGGGCTTCAGTATTTTATTCAAATCGCAAACTGACAGCAAGGAGGTAAGTTCCTGCTGCAAATCTGGCAGAGAGGGAGTGATCTCTGCGCATAATGAAAAGAAACCGCAGCTTTCTTCGAAACTGTCTATGCGGGACCTGAAATATCGGGAAACCATTGAAGGGGGGAGTGTTTTCATGATTTCCCTTGGATGGACCGACATGATACAGGAGCCGAAGGATATCTCCGAACCATCGGTAAGCCGGACACGATGACAGGCCTTGTCATCCACATCAAGGCATTCGGCTATTGTGACGCCAGTCCTGACATTGATTCCCAGGAGTCCGGCTTCTCTTTGGAAGCCTCTGATGAAAGAACCGCCGCCACCGTGGATGCGGGATATGTGATCCATGAGCCCGAAGCTGACTCGGCAATGCGTCGTGAGAGGAACCTCGCAAGGAGGAGTTCCGTGGCACATGGCGACAGCCCCGAGAATGGTGCGGAGTTCCTGTGAAACGTTTTCCTTGTTGAAAAAGTCATCCAATGTAATGAAATCCTCATCCATGAGAAAGAACGTGTTAAGCAAGTCCTTCACTCGCAGCTTGAAGATGGGAGTGTTGTCAAATATCAGTCTCTCGACGGCATAATATTTTCTAATTGCATTCGCCTCTTTCGGGTAAAGCGAACATATGTGATCACATACATCCTCAATGCCTGTCGTTGGAACGCTTACCTTGATGAGTCGATCCGCAAGGAATATATGGGTCCGGAACTCCTCTTCGCGGATGTCGTCTTGCAATCCAAGGACAGCAAGCATTTCCGGAAGCCCCCGGTTAAATCCGCCGGTAAAATGGAAGCCGGTGTCAAAAGGTATGCCGCTGCGGGAGAAACGCTGCATACAGCCTCCGACAGCTGAGTTTTTTTCAAGGAGGGTGACACTGCGTCCAGCCGCAGCCAGCAGCAGAGCCATCGTCATGCCGCTGATACCGCCGCCGACAATTAAAAATTCGGAGTCCAGCTTCTTTTTGCTCGTTTCCATGTCACCAACACGTTTAGTGTCTTTGTGTTACAGTTATGTCACCATCCACTGGTGTCCTAAATAAATTTATCAGAGTCGGGGTCGGTATCGGAATCGCTTTCGATTGAATTCATTTTCGATACCGATACCGAGCATAAATATTTAAACAGGCCCCTTGTTAAAGACACACTCATTTTTCTTACTGTTTAGGACAGGGTTGGTCATCGCCTAAAGCATATGCTCATGTAAAATCCGAAATTCGAAGTACGAAACCTGAAACAATAAAACAGAAAATCCCAATGTTTGAAAATTTTTAACTTAAGATTTAGAATTTGTCTCGAATTTCGATATTCGGATTTCGAGTTTGGATTGAGGGCAAAGCCCTTCTTCATCAAATCACAAGGCCGCCGTTGATTGCGATGACTTGGCCATGAATATATGTGCTGTCGGAACCGCAGAGAAAGCTTACCACGCCTGCAACTTCTTCGGGCGAGCCGGCTCGCTTCAGCGGAATCATGGGAAGAATCTTGTCCATTGGAATTCCGGCGGTCATGTCTGTTTCAATAAACCCCGGCGCAACGGCATTGACCAATATGCCCTTTTTACCAACTTCCTTGGCCAGAGCCTTGACCACGCCTATCAGTGCCGCCTTGGAAGCGGAATAATTGACTTGTCCAGGCTGTCCAACCTGGCCTGATGCGCTGGCAATGACGATTATGCGTCCACTTTTACGTGCAATCATCTGGAACAGCAATGGATGAATAGTATTGTAAAATCCGTCCAGATTGGTGTGGACGACATCGTCCCATTCTTCCGGAGTCATGAATACCATGAGGTTGTCGCGGGAAATTCCGGCGTTGTATATGAAAATATCGGGTGAGTTTTCACCAAAGAAACCTGTCAATGCGTCAGCGGCCGCTTTACGGTCCTGAATGTCAAAGACCAAGCCGTTGAAATTCCGCCCCAGGTTCCGTGCATCGGTTTCAAGCGGGGCCAATGCCGAAATATCCTTGCGACATGTGGCGACGATATCATAACCGTCTTTGGCAAGACGAAGCGCAATCTTGCGTCCGATGCCACGGCTCCCTCCGATAATCAATGCCGTTTTCATAAGGATATGATCCGTTCCCTCATTAGAATTTTAGAATAGAAAGTAGTCGGATAATCTAGTCTCCCCGAATGATTTATCAAGAATCTTTCAAAAATCTCCGTGTTGAAGTTTATTCCGATCCTCGTACAGACATCAGGATGTCTATACCGGGTGTCAGTACAGGCTGTTTAAAAACGCTTTTAGGGGAACTTCCGGGAAAACCGATTGAGAGACTCTGCTCTGCGGAAAATTCATTTTCATCTTAGGATACGAAGTCTTTCAAGGTTGTCGACGCGTCAATCCCCGAAGACAAATGGTGCG
>JANYBI010000723.1 GCA_025360875.1 Lentisphaerota bacterium | reverse complement strand
TTGGTGCGGGATACACTCTGGCGGGTCTCCTGATCTTCATCATCGTCATAATCCTTCTCCATCGCATCCAGCGCTGGATTAGGCCCGGGATAGACAGATTCGAGGACAGCCTTGACAGCAAGCTCCGGGAAATTGGAGTTTCTTCTTTCACAATTAAGCTGAATTTGCTTGGACTCCTCAACAGGATGATCTACGCGCTGGTCCTTCTTTTCTGCGTCTATGCCCTTGTGGCATTCTCGCTGCTGCAATTTCCGTACACGGAGCCGTGGGGCAGGAAACTTGGCGGATATATAATCGGCATAATCGGGAACTTGTCCTCGAAGGCGGTTGATTCAATGCCAGGCCTCCTGGTTGTGTTCATTATTTTCATGTTGACCAGCTGGGTTGCCAGGATCTCTAGGACGTTCTTCAAAAGTGTTGCGGACGGAGACGTCGTAATCAGCTGGCTCGATTCCGACGCCGCGCTTCCGACCGCAAAGATATTCTCCGGCATAATCTGGATCTTCGGAATAGTTATGGCATATCCCTATATTCCTGGAAGCAACACCGAGGCATTCAAGGGGATAGGCATGTTCCTCGGGCTCCTTGTCTCCCTTGGCGCCAGCAGCATGGTCGGGCAGGTCATCGGCGGAATGGTGCTGATGTATTCCCGGGCAATGAAGGTAGGCGACGTGGTGCAGGTGGGCGAATACTACGGGAAAGTCATGGAGATAGGGTTCTTCTCCACAAAGCTGCGTACGCTCAAGAACGAGGAGATCAACATCCCGAACTCGGTGCTCATGGGCAGCACCTCGAAAAATTTCACACGCCTTTCAAAGACCGAAGGACTGATAGTGCATTCATCGGTGACTATCGGTTATGATGTGCCCTGGAGGCAGGTGCATGCGATGCTGATCAATGCGGCGGAGAAGACTGAGGGGCTTCAGAAGAATCCCGCTCCGTTCGTGCTCCAGAAAGATTTGAAGGACTTCTACGTGGAATATGAGATCAATGGATTTGTCGGAAAGCCGGATGGGATCATGAAGGTGAAGACGGACCTGCACGCCAACATCCAGGACGAGTTCAACAGCCATGGCGTCCAGATCATGTCGCCGAACTACGAGGACCAGCCCGCTGAAAAAGTCTGGGTTCCGAAAGAAAAATGGTACGAGGCGCCGGCTAAGAAAGAAAAATCTTGAACATCCTTGCCATCGACATAGGTGGGACCAATATCAAGCTCCTGTCCACCGGGCAGGCTGAACCTAGGAAATTTCCTTCAGGAAAGACGATGACGCCTGCGCGCATGGTCAAAGAGGTCAGGGAGCTCGTAAAAGATTGGAAATACGAAGCGGTCTCCATCGGTTATCCGGGTGTCATCAAGAAAGGCAGGATCATCACAGAGCCGCACAACCTGGGGAAGGGCTGGACTAAATTCAATTTCAGGAAGGCTTTCAAGATGCCTGTCAGGATCATGAATGACGCGGCCATGCAGGCTCTGGGCAGCTATAAGGATGGCGTACTCCTGTTTCTCGGTTTAGGAACCGGACTTGGATCGGCGATTGTCGTCGATGGAGCTGTCCTTCCGATGGAAATAGCTCATCTGCCCTATAAGAAAGGCACATTTGAGGATTTCCTAGGACTTCGAGGAATAGAAAAGATGGGCAAAAAAAAATGGCGGCGCCATGTCGCCACCTGTATCGAACGGCTGGTTCCTGCCATTCATCCGGATGACATAGTTCTCGGAGGCGGCAAGGCCAAGTATCTCAAGGACCTTCCTAAAGGATGCCGCCTCGGAAACAACAGCTTCGCATTCGAGGGCGGATTCCGCATGTGGGAGAATACCAAGGGCCTGTAAGCAGACCATGATTTCCTTAATCTTAATCAGCGCAGATTAATTAGGAAAGGCCGAATTCCTTAAATATTTGATTTGATTTTCCAATCTCACTGATTATCGTTGGAACATATGAAAATCAAAATACCTATCAGTAATGCCGTCCTGTTGCTTGTCATGCTGGCTGTTGCCGGGTGTGGCAGCACTTCTGGAAGTAAAATTGTCGCAACTGCGCCTATCGCTGGCGTCAACGAAAAGGGCGCTAGCGTCCCTTCAGCCACTCCAGTTGCTGGACAGAAGGAAAATCTGTCCGATGCGGAACAAAGTTTCCCTGACTTGACAGAGGAATATGGCGGCAGCGATCCGCTGGAGGGATTTAACCGTTCGATGTTTGCGGTAAATAAGTTTGGGTTGAAATATATGGTGCAGCCAGTTGTCATTTTCTGGGCTTCACTGATTCCGCGACACGGCATAGAATGTTTTAACCGCTTCACCAGCAATGTCGCCTTTCCGAAACGCACGTTCAGTTCACTTTGCCAGGTAAAATTCAAATATGCTGGCATTGACACGTCCCGCTTCCTCATCAATGTGATACTTGGTATCGCCGGTTTTTATGATCCTGCTCTTGACTGGTTCGACATGGAGATACAGGACGAGGATTTTGGGCAGGCGTTTGCGGTCTGGGGTATCGGGCCGGGGTGCGCACTCCATCTGCCTGTCATCGGCCCAACAAATATCCGTGACGGAATCGGCAAGATTTTTGACTATGCGTTTGACCCGAAAACTTACATATACGGC
>JANYBI010000716.1 GCA_025360875.1 Lentisphaerota bacterium | reverse complement strand
CAGACAGAATATCGGGGAAAGCTTTTTCTCGAAAAGGAAAAGCGCTTTTAGCCTCACAAAAACAAATTCAAATAATTTTTCGGTGAAGTATTTCTCGGATAATCTCAAAAAAGTGGCTTCTTTTTAACACCCCAGGTTTGACCCCGCTCCCTGTGAAGAACGCGCAAACATGCGCTACTACGAACATATTCAGCCATTCCTGGACTCATTTGCAAGTCCGACAGTCACCGTGGCGGACTCATCATAAAAACATTCAAATCCAGATCAATAATTTCTTTGATTCCAACAGATACTTATATCTGTCAGATTATTTTTTATCCCCGGGCATCTCATCCTTGTTCAGGAAGCCGGTACGCTTTCCGCCCTTGAGGAGATTTTCCGGATCGAGATGTCCAAAGAGCTTTATCTGGAGGGCGATGAGCCCGGTCCATCCTGTCTGATGGCTTGCCCCGAGTCCGGCGCCGTTGTCGCCATGGAAATATTCGTAGAAGAGGATGTTGTCGCGCCAGTGAGGATCGTTCTGGAAAACCTCGTTGCCTCCGTAGACAGGCCTTCTGCCGTCCTTGTTGCGAAGGAAAATTCCGGCAAGGCGCCTGTGCAGTTCCTTGCTGACCTCAAACAGGTTCATGTATTTCCCTGAACCGGTGGGGCATTCGACTTTGAACGTGTCCCCATAGTACAGGTAATATTGCAGCAGGGCACGGACGATCAGGGCGTTGACCGGCATCCAGACAGGACCGCGCCAGTTCGAATTTCCGCCGAACATTCCGCTGTTCGATTCGCCGGGAAGATAGTCCACACGGTATTCCTGTCCGCCGACATTCATGACATATGGATTCTTCTCATGGTATTTCGAAAGTGCGCGGATGCCATAGGGACCCAGGAATTCATTCTCATCAAGAAGCTTCGAGAGTATGCGGCACAGCTTGTCATGGTCCAGAAGAGACAATATACCCCTCTCAGAATTTCCAAGATTTTCGGATCCTGTGGGATGCACGCATTTCAAGATTTCCGGCATTTTCCCCAGGCGTTTCATCAATGATTCATAAACTTCCGGCACCCCGTCCCTCTGGAATTTGCCGATCACTGAAACTGCGCAAAACGGAAGCAGTCCCACCATGGAACGGACCTTCATCCGTTTTGATTCGCCGTTCGGGAGCCTGAGAAGGTCATAATAGAAACCGTCCTCCTCGTCCCAGAGGCTGTCATCACCCTTGCGGTTGATACCTGTCGCTATCCACAGGAAATGCTCCAGGAACTTGGTCACGAGATCCTCGTATGACTTGTCCAAGGTCGCCAGCTCTGAAACGATATCGAACATGTTTATGCAGAAAAGGGTCATCCAGGCGGTTCCGTCTGCCTGTTCGATGTATCCTCCTGTCGGAAGTGGCGAGCTGCGGTCAAAGACCCCGATGTTGTCAAGTCCGAGGAACCCGCCTTCGAAGACATTCTTGCCGAAACGGTCCTTCCGGTTCACCCACCAGGTAAAGTTGAGGAGCATCTTCGACAGAGCCTTCTTCAGGAAATCGACATCTCCTTTTCCGGTTTTCTGTTTCTCGATATTGTACAGGAACATGATTGCCCAGGCATGCACCGGAGGATTCACGTCGCTGAAATTCCATTCGTATGCGGGCAGCTGACCGCTGGGATGCATATATGTTTCCTTCAGCATCATCTCCATCTGCTGCTTGGCGAAATCGATATCGATTTCGCCGAACGTGACCGCATGGAACGCCAGGTCCCAGGCCGCATACCAGGGATATTCCCATTTGTCAGGCATGGAAATGACATCGTCATTCGACATGTGGAACCATTCCCTGTTCCTCCAGGCCCTGCCCTTATTGGACAAAGGATCTATGCCATGTTCCCTGAGCCATTTTTCAGCGTCGAAACAGTAGTACTGCTTGCTCCAGAGCATTCCGGCAAACGCCTGCCGCATCACCAGGACCTCGTCAGCCGTGAGCTTCGGAGGCGTGATATGGCTGTAGAACTCGTCGGCCTCCCTGATCCTCGCGTCGAAGATCTCATCGAAATTTTTGCCGAATAGATTATCATCCCTGCTGTTTTTGGATTTACCTGGGGCGACATTGTTCAGCCTCAGGCAGACGGTTTTGCTCTTGCCGGCTTCTATCTTCAAGTTGAACTGGGCGCTTGCCTTGGTGCCGGTCTTCAGCGGATTCACATCGTCATCACTGCCATGCACTACGTAGTTGTTTATCCCGTCCTTGACATATGGTGTCCTGTTCGGCATGCCGAAAAGCCACGCAGTATTTGTCTCATTCTCAGTGAACAGCAGTTCCTTCGCCCCCTTGCAATATAAATAGCGAGCTCCGAGATCCTTGTGGACAGCCTCAATGATTCCGCCATTTTCCCCGATCTGCCTGAGCACAGGTCTTTCAGTGCCACCGACCCACGACCAGGTGTTCCGGAACCAAAGCGTAGGAAGGAGCTGCAATGAGGCAGCCTGCGGACCGCGGTTGAACACCGTAATCCTTATCAGTATGTCTTCAGGAGACGCTTTCGCGTATTCGACAAAGACGTCGAAGTACCTGTTGCCGTTGAAAATTCCAGTATCCATCAGCTCGAATTCCCACTCATTGCGGTTGCGTTCCCTGTTGCATTTGACGATCTGATCGTAAGGATAGGCATTATGCGGATACTTGTAGAGATACTTCATGTAGGAATGGGTTGGCGTGCTGTCGAGATAGAAATAATATTCCTTTACGTCCTCGCCGTGGTTCCCCTCGGTATTGTCGAGACCGAACAGGCGTTCCTTTATGATAGGATCATTCCCGTTCCACAGAGACAGGCAGAAACACAGCTTCTGCTTGTCGTCTGAAAAACCGGCAAGCCCGTCCTCGCCCCAGCGGTATGCCCGTGAACGCGCCTGATCATGTGTGAAGTAGACCCAGGAATTGCCGTGGTCGCTGTAGTCCTCGCGGACCGTACCCCACTGTCTTTCGCTGAGATACGGACCCCATTTCTTCCATGCCGCTTTCCTGTCATGAGCTTCGGCGAGACGATTCTGTTCAGCGGTCGTAGACATAGTTTTATGCCTTTCAAATCAATTTCAGTCTGTATGGCAGGTATCGCATTTAGAGATACCAGGATATCTGGCTCATCCTCTAAGAGTTGGAAAATCGACTTTAGACGTTATACTTTTATCTCCACATAAATGTTTTTCAACTTGGAATCGGGGTATCTTGAGATACAGATCTTTCATCCAGGCAATAGCGGCGGCGGCCTTGTTCGGTATCGCCACGCCGTTTTCCAAAACGCTCCTGTCAGAATTGCATCCTGCGCAGCTCGCAGGACTGCTCTATCTCGGGGCGGCTGTCGGACTCTTTCCGTTCGTCCTGCGGAGGCGAATGGCAGGCCAAGTCGTCTTCCCGCGCGACATCCGCAACCGGCGCAATCTTCTCGGGGCGATTTTATTCGGCGGGATAATTGCACCAGTACTGCTGCTGGTCGGACTTAAACATGCGATGGCCTCATCCGTTTCAATGTGGCTGAACCTGGAATCGGTCGCCACTGCCATCCTGGCATTTTTCCTGTTCCGCGAACATCTGGGCCGATGGACATGGCTGGGCAATCTTGGTGTCGTAGTTGCCGGAGTCATGCTGAGTTTTGGCGAAGGATGGGCTGGCTGGATCGGACTGCTCTGCGTAGGCGGGGCCGCGCTTGCCTGGGGACTGGACAACAATTTCACCGCCATCATAGACGGGATCAGTCCTGAGGACAGCACCTTCTGGAAGGGCCTGGTCGCAGGTGCAAGCAATCTGTGTATCGGCATGCTGTTCTTCGAATGGAGGCTTGATTCCGCCTGGCTATGGGCGTTGCTGCTGGGAGGAGCGTCATATGGGGCCAGCGTCGCCCTCTACATCCGTGCCGCGCAGGGAATAGGAGCAACCCGTGCCCAGATGGTATTCGCGTCGTCGCCATTCATAGGAGTAATTATGTCTATACTCTGGCTTGGTGAGACCATGAACACCATCCAGGTGCTGGCGGCATTGCTGCTGGCAATATCGATTGCTCTGATGTTTCTTGACCGACACGGCCATTCGCATGTCCACGATCCGACATGCCATGATCATGAACATCGCCACGACGACCAGCATCATGAGCACCAGCATGAGGAAACACAGCCTGCAGCGCTGCACACCCATGTCCACGAGCATGCCGCCGAAGCCCATGTCCATCCGCACTGGCCAGATCTGCATCACCGTCATCCGCACTGATCAGGGTTTCACGTCAGACGGATCTTCTCAGCGGTCGCAGTAGTCATAAACTGGATTTCATATCCTGCAAGCGGTCCATCATAATTTCAACTGCCTATAGCATATTGCAACGTCAACGTTGCGTGGTAGATTCAATTTCGACGATTCGTATCTTAAGCATTTTTGTTGGAGTTCACAGCTTTAGCGTGTCTTGCTTTATAAACAATCTTTTTCCTGTGAGAGAACATGTATAATTGGCGCAAAATGACCACGGAACAAAGGAAATCACTTCTGAAATTGCGAAAATCGCAGGAGGCTCCCTATCATAGTCCACGTCATGTTCAGGGAGAAAAAACCCGTTTCCATATAACTGCCGCATGTTATGAACTCAAGAGTACCGATTTCTTGCTTTCAAGAAGCAGACTCTTTATCCGTTAATTTAGCCAGTTCGAGCGACAAGTCAACAAGCTCGAGACTCATCTCCTTGAAGTCCCGATAGTTTTCCGTTTGGCGCTTTAC
>JANYBI010000709.1 GCA_025360875.1 Lentisphaerota bacterium | reverse complement strand
GATCGGATTTGATCAATATATGATAGTGGTTAGGAAGGATGCACCACGAGTAGATTTTTGAATCTTCACTTTCAAATGTCGAAACTAGCATACCTTCAAGGAACTTACGCCTTGTCTCAGCCGCCATTATTGCATTGTGTTCGTAATTGGCTGCAGTAATAAGATAAACCTTGGAAGGTTCATCAAGTTTGTGGAACGGCTCATGAAGCGGCAGTTCATTTATTCGTCTTGTACGCAGAACATCCTTGCGCTGTACTTCAGACATTTTTCGATATTCATACATGATGTTTTAGGATAATGAGATTAGACGTTGAGTTGCTCGCAACAAAACAAGAACGCGCAAACATGCGCTACTACAAACAATTACTGTTACTTCACAGCCTTTGCGGACGCGAACCCTCTCCTGTCGTGATGCTGGGGGCCATGCCGGTTGTCACAGTAGATAAAGGTGGGGAAGAGCTGGAGTTTTGCGGACTTTGGGTCGGCGTTGTCACGGTAGTTCCTGGCTACCTGCATTAATATCTCCTTGCCATCGTCAAGCTTGTCGAACCCGAAGCCCTGTAAATCTATCTCCATAGTAACCTTGAAACCTTCAGGACATTTTTCTGAACGTATGAAAGGCTTCTTGAAATCAGCCGGAGTCGTATCACTTGCATAGGAAATCGGGGCTGAATCGGGTATCTTGAGATAGTAGATATGGCTGAGTCCGGAGGCTGAAGCTACAAGCTGATAATAATGGTCCGCATCCTTATCCTTCATCAGGAAAAACTCGATGCTGTCATCCTTCCAGGCGTTACCATCGCCTTCGGTTTCGGAATATTTGGTCACCAAGTTCTTCGGATCCGCGTCAGAGCACAGGATTGAAACATACAGCGACTGTCCGTCGGTCGCCATCTTTACAACCGTCTTCTCATCTTTCCATTCCGTCCCGCTGTAATTGCGAAGGTCTGGAAAGACCGGCAGCTTACTCTCGTCGACCTCGGAGATCGACGGGAGGATCTGGATCTTAGGCTGGGCTGTCTGAGGAAGGTTGGTCCTGACAGGCTTGTCTGAATCAGGAGCTTTTGCGGCGGGTGCAGTATTGGCCTTTGCCGCAGCGGTCTTCTTCTGCTGATCGCCTCCCGTAGGAGGGAAATCCCCGTCCTCTTCCGAAAACTTCACCTGCTGCATTTCACCGGTAATCGCAAAACACCAGGTGTTGAACGCATAAAAGTTATGACGGAAAAAGGAAAAGATGAACGCAAAAAACAGGAAGAGCAGTACGCCGTATGCGACTTCCTTTGAAACCTTTACTTTACTGAGCATCCTGGAACTCACTGGATTAAATTAATGATGCCAATTCCATAAGCAGTCAGCTACCCGAACAAAGTGACGGTGCGAAGCAAATTCAGGATTCAGAATAAATCTGGATTTGAGTTTGAATTTCATTCTTAATTCTGTCTTCTGACTCCTGAATTCCTGCAAAACTCGAATTTTGAAATCAGCTTAATCCTCTAAATCTATCCCTTGAAACGATTTATTCAATTTCAAGAACAGTCGGAAATACGGTAAGAGTTTCGGCGGAATTCTTTTTCACTACAACCGTGTCTTCGAGCCTTACCCCTCCCCATTCAGGATAATAGAGGCCTGGTTCGACAGTTATTACATTGCCTGTCTCAAGAGGTTTCGCATTCTTCGGCGAGAGCCGCGGTTCCTCATGGATCTCAAGGCCAAGGCCATGTCCGAGCGAATGGAAGAAGCCATAGTCGCCCTTTTCATTCCTGCCAGTAGTGAAACCGTGCTTTTCAAGTATTTTGACGGCGCTCCTGTATACGTCCGAAGCTATGGCACCGCTCCGTATGAGTGTCTTGGAGAAGTCCCTCGCCTCCTTGACGGCATAAAAAGCCTTTTTAACCTGCTGTGGCGCCCTGCCCTTTACAAAAGTCCTGGTAATGTCGCCCCAATATCCGCAGTTCCTGAGTCTCGGAAAAATATCCACGACTATCGGCTGTTCCGAATAAATGAGACCTTTTCCATTGTTATGGGGTTCGGCGGAATGTTTTCCGCAGGCGGCAATCGTGCTCTCAGCAACTCCGCCTCCGGTGAAAATCTCAAGCTCAATCTGCGATATGAGGAACTCGGATGTCAGAAGCTTCCTGCCATATGTAAGCCTTTTCCTGGAGTCCACAGAAGAGTCGGCTATGATCCGTTCCGCCCTGAGCATCGCCTTCTCCGCGAGCCGTGTCGCCCTGAGGATATTTTTTATTTCGATGGCATTCTTGACCAGACGCGCACTGAAAAGCGGACCTTCCGGACAATTGAGCACGGCTCCCTGCCCCTTCATATGCTCGGCCAGGCTGAAGGGAAAGTCACTTGGCACAGTCCAGGAGACACCGGGATATTTTTCAATTATATGGCTGAGCGTGGCTCTTATGGCGCCGCCAGTGAACTCATGGACCTTTATTCCGGCTCTCACGCTCTTGGCGGCTCTGGAATATTCAAGGAGAGGCACATATGCGCTCCGCTCCTTCCCGCATTCCACGTAGATAAAGGGATCAGTGGCGTGAAATCCGGTAGCATAAAGTATGTCCGGACTGTTCTGCGGAGCCGCCGATATTATTATTCCGGTTTTCATATTTCTTTTTTTTAACAGAACACTGTTAAAAAAAAGAGCTGGAAGTCACCCACCAGCTCTTTTTAAAATTCTTTTCAGAATTGACCTGCGGGCAAGTCCCGCATCATAAAGAATCTCCGAAGAGATTCTTTATTCCATCTTGATAGCTTCAACAGGGCATTCCTGGACACAGGCGCCGCAGTCGACACAGGCGTCGGTGACAGTGGCCTTTCCGTCCTTCATAACGATAGCTTCTGTCGGGCAGGCGCTTACGCATGATTCGCAGCCGGTACATTTCTTTTCATCAACTTTTGCAGCCATGATAGACCTCCATATTCATTGTTTGGTTTCATTTTTAAAAAATTTCGCCTTAATCTAACAATCCAACATGATTATGCAAGGCGGATTCATAAATTTCCGTGCTGGAAATTTATAACTTGCATAAATTTCCTTTAAAGTGTATAATTATAACAGAGAATGGTTTAAATTATGCTTTATAACACTAAGGCATAACATATGCACAAGAGGTTTTCATTTATGAAAAAACGCCTTTCACTGGCCAGGTTTACACTAGTTGAACTGCTCTGCGTCTGCGGGATACTCATCCTGCTCATGGGCATAGGAATCGGAGTATATTCCGTTGCAAACAGGAAAATGGGTGAGTCGAAATGCCGTGCGATGATCGCAAAATTGTCCACCGCCCTCCAGAACTACTACAGCAAACAGGGATATTACATCCAGGCGTCCACTGTTTCTTATTTTTATGTGGATAAATACACCTACAAAGATGATGGCACTCCTCAACATTTGCCTTCTTATCCAGACGATAATGATGATACTATTACGGCCGGGCGAATTGCATGGTCTTATACTCTCAACACCGAGATAGCAATTCCAAGCAATGAACTCAACACCAAGCCTCATTCCGGAGTACTACCAGCGGAAGATATTTTAAAATACTCCAGAGGCGCCTGGAAAGATCCGTTCGGCAACAAGTTCATGTACCAGTGCCCTGGGAAACATAATCCCACTTCATTTGACTTGTATTCCTATGGCGCTGATCAGTCATCGGGAACTACAGCTGGTGACACGGGTGACGATTTAACAAACTGGACGCAGTGATAAATTTTTCACTTGTGAAAAATTTATGATATGTAATAAATAACACAGGAGATAAAATATGAAAAGAAAAAGCTTCACTCTTATCGAACTGCTCGTAGTGATATCCATAATAGCCATCCTGGCCGGACTTCTCCTTCCCGCTATCGGCAAAGTCCGTGACAAAGCTAAGAAAGTAAAGGCTAAAGCACAGTGCAACGCCATCGTTATGGCTATCAAGAGCTATGAAAGCACATATGGATTACTGCCGTGGACTTGTGGAGCATGCAGCAATGCTGCATGCACAATTGCAGCACATGTCAAAGATGCCTTTTGGTGTGACTGGTCGAGTAACGGCGCAGATGATAATAAGCAATGTTATGATACTTTGATGCAAATATTAACTAAAACAGATATAACAGGCTTTACTCGTTCTACATATGGCAATGCACGCAATGTCAGATTCTTAGATGTCCCTGATGGTTTTAGCAATACCAGAGTAGAATATCCCACAGAACCGCAAGCAGGTTCATACAGAGATCCATGGGGATACCGTTTTGGGATTGCAATGGATCTCGATTATACCAACCAAATTAACGGCACCAGCACCGCTTTAGACAATACACAAGGAAGTGTTTTTGTCTGGTCATTTGGCCCACCTCAAAATGGCCAGAAAGTTCCACACAACGATTATGGTTCAAACACCGCCCCAGCCTGCAATATTGCATCCTGGCACGATTAAAAATATCCGATTCACAAACAAAAACCGGAGAATATGATTTCATATCCTCCGGTTTTTTTATTTCTACCAAGTCATCCAGCCGCAATCACAGTGTGTTATCAGGTAAAATAATCCTCAAGCTAAACTCCAACGATTACTTTCCAATCATACCGTTAATTGCAAAACAAATGTTGGAGTCCAGCCTTCAGGCTGTCTT
>JANYBI010000705.1 GCA_025360875.1 Lentisphaerota bacterium | reverse complement strand
GGCGACTTCCACGCTGTCATTCAATCCGTCCCCATCGCAGTCGGGGTTGAGAGGGTCAAGCCCGTACCAGTATTCCTGTATGTTGGCAAGCCCGTCACCATCATTGTCGGCATTTGGTGGAAGCTGCATGCCTGCCGCAGTCTCGAACCAGTCGGGGATTCCATCTGAATTGGAGTCCGTGAACTCGTCGCACCCGATATCGATGGCGGAACCGGATGGACGGTGCTGCCCGTGCACGTCGACGGAAAGGGCTGAGGACGGATCTCCGGCATTTATGCACGGGGAATTTGATTTGAGGTAGCCGGCTGCGGTAAGCTGCGGATCAGGAATGATATTCCCGGTGCCGGAAAATGCGGAACCGTCCGGCATGGAACTGTAGTTCACCGTCGAAGACGCCCCGAGGGAGGAAACGTCCCTGATTATGGAGCTGTTGACATTGACCTGGCCCGGAGAACTGACGCCTGCATTCGCCGCGTCGCTCCGGTTTGACAGGACCGTGCAGTTCCTGAATCCGATTACGGCCACGGAGTTATCGCCGTATACCGCTCCTGCATCGGCGATGGACTTGTTATGTATAAGAAGGCAGTTTTCAAAGTTCGCCTGCACAGCCCCCGACAGCGATACTGCGCCGCCATATCTGGAAGTCGCATTGCCTTCGAACGAGCATCTCTTGAAATCCGCAGTACCGCCGCTTATGAAGCATGCTCCACCGGAGGCCTGCGAGGTATTCCTGCGGAACACGCAGTTTTCAAAGATGGGACTGGAATTCTCGGCGTATGCAGCTCCGCCGCACCCGCCGGAAACGCTGTCTTCAAAAATGCAGTTCCTGACCGACAGGCTGGAATTTTTAAGATGAAGCACTGCCCCATGGTTATCGTATAGCACAGATAACGCCAGACTGCTGTAGCCGTAATATCCAGCATACCATCCTGTCAGCGGAGGCGTGCTGCCGGAACCGGATACATAATAATCAGGCGTTCCAGAATTAAATCCGCCGAACGAGCTGCCGCTCCTTATAAACCAATATCCTCCATAGTCCGGTACCCAGTAGAGGTAATATTCCTTCGACGCATGCTTGTAATAGTCCTTGTCGTTGACCTTTCCCGCAATGAAATACTGCCCTTCAGGACCGGGAGATGTTGTGTTTGCAACAAGATAGCCTATGGCCGACCCGCTGGCAGAAGTGAGGTACTTGCTGTTGCGGATGGTAAATCCGTCAAGCCAGGAACTCCTGTCCTCGCCGCCGCCCAGCGTTAGAAAGCGTTCATTGTTGGCCCCCTCGCTGTCGATGGTCGTCGCAGCCGGACCGTTCACGGAACGAAGCTTGATGTTGTGCCCACCGAAATCCAGGTTGCGGTTCAATGCCCCCTTGTATACGCCGTCAGCCACAAGCACCACGTTTTCCACGCTGTTGTCCTGCCTGGCAAGCGCCACGCCGCTGGAGATGTATTTCTTGGCGGCCCCGGGGCTGAGACCGTCCCCTATGTCTTCCGGCATTTTGCAGTTCACATATATTATTTTGGTGAACTTTGCGGGATCATATCCCTGGCTCAGTTCATATGCGTCATCCATTGTGTCGCCATCCGTATCGGCGGCTCTGGCATAGCCCGCGCCGAACATCAGCAGCGCCAGCAAGGTCAGGAGATATTTATACATGGTCGGGATTTCCTTATATGAATTTATTTCATTGATACATCGATTCCGCTGCTGTCTACATGGTATCTGTGCATTCCGGCCATCAGCTTGCCGCTGGATCCCCCGTCTATTGTGAACGAGATGTAGTTCTCAGATTCCTTCTTATATTTATTCAGCTGCGGATCTGCAACCTGCCAGGTTTTGCCGTCATGATACACCGCCCAGTTGTGGAACTGGAACGGCTTCAGAACGGAATTCCTGGTGACATAGTATCCGCTGTGGTACTGGGCTGGAATGGATGCCGTACGCGCAAGCGCGCAGAACAGGTAGGCCTTCTCGCTGCAGTCGCCTGCCTTGCGCTTCAACGCCTCGGAAGCACCGAGATCCTGGGCGGTATAACCGGCTTTCTTGATGTTCCCGCATATCCAACGGTAGATGTTTTCAGAAGTGCTGCCGGGATTTTCAACGGCAAGCGACTTGGACAGTTTCACTATTTCAGGATCATCTGTCTCCATAAATGGAGCCTTCCCTGCAAATAAAGCGGCATCGCCATTTCCAGCCGGCTGTGGCGTGGAACTCATCTGCAGATCAACCGTTGTCTTTATTATCACTGTTTCAAACGGGGCCATTTGCGGAATGCTGAATTCAAGGACCTGGTTGCCAAGTTCGTCCTTGTGTATAAGGGAAGGGAGCGTGGTTTCAATGCTTTTGCATGACTGGAAAGGTGTTTTGCAGACCGGCGCGTAAATCATGAGGCGGACATCCTTCTGCAAGGTATTGCCCTTGTTTTCAAGCTGGTAGACATACTCGATCTGCCTCGGTATGGGATATGCCTTCACATCAGGATCATAGGAGTGGATCTTCTGCGGTTCCCCGGCTAGGACAGGAAGACAGAGCGTGAGCAAAAATCCAATTGCGGAAAGGAATCTCATGGACACCCTCCGCAGTTCTTCAGCTTCGACTGCTGGGCGAACTTGCCCCGGTTGAGCATTACGGTGCTCTCAGCCAGGAAGTCGCGGTAGTTCCTGGCTCCCCCATCAAGGATGAAGACGCTGCTGCTACCAGGAAGCTTAGCCTGGACCTTGTCTGTTGCGTCGCCTGATGATGACGATACCAGGACGATCTGGGTTTTTGCAGTAATTTTACCGGCGGCTTCTCCAGAGGGGACCAGCGTCGGAAACAGATATGCGTCGGGTCTCTCAGCATCGCAGCCGACAAACAGGACTTCTCTGAATTTCCTTGTCAGCAGCAGCTCAGCGGGGGAGATCATCTTCATCTGTTCGGCGTCTTTCTTCGTTCCAGCGAAGGAGCCTGCATTCCTGATCCAGGCGTTCAAGCCGCCTTTCAGGATGAACGTCTTTTCAAATCCGGCCTTACGCAGTTCGCGGCAGGCGTTCTCCATCTTCTCGCTGTAGAATCCCTTGTCGACAAGTACTATGCCGGCATCCTTGAATGTTGGATTTGCCTTGAGAAGCGACACCGGCAGGTTCATGCTGTCCTTGATGCAGCATTCGTTGAACTCGGCCGCGGGCCTTATATCGACGAATTTCAGGGCTACGCGTTCCTTCAATGCCTTTTCCACAGTCATATATAAGGCATCTTCAGCATCGACTGGACTTCTCTGCAGGAAAACCGGATTGATCGCCTGAATCGGAGCGGCAGTTGCCTTTTTCGCATTTCCTTCGGCGATGGTCTCCCCGGAAAGCTTGTAGATTAGATCCTTCTTGTCGGTTTTCAGCTTGAGCTCGAAATTGAATTTTGCGGGCTTGTCCAGCTCGAAGTATACTATTGCAGTCGCGGTCTCGCCTTTCTTCAGCACCTTGGGAAAATCAAGGAATGTGACGCACACGCAGTTGGTGGACGCCTCCTTGACAGCAAGCTCCTCGTCCGCAGTCAGGGGCAGCATCACCAGATATTCACCGCCGGCCTTCTTCTGCCCTATGTCGACATTGTTCCCGTTCACGGCGGGAGTCAGCTCCTCCACGGCGGACAGTGTAATGGATAAGAAAAGGAAGACAGATATCGCCGAGAAGATGTTGAACCTTGAAGTAATAACGCCCCCTTATCCTTCTTCCGCGACAATGTGATAAATTGTTGCGTGGGGTTAATTGTAAATCCTTCATGTTGTATTGTCAAGGAACGGCAGGATTTTTTATTTAAAATCCATCTGTTTGCGAATTTTCGCAATTAGGATTTATAATCAACGTTGAGGCTGCTTAACTGTGAACGGAACTCCTATTGAATCGTTCAGTATGGATTGGCGCCGGGGAACATCTGCAGGAACAAGGCATAGCCCTCGTCATAGTAGGTGCCCTGTATCATCGTGACCGACTGCGAGTCATGGCTGAGCGGATGCGGAGGCGTAATGCATGCGTCGGCATGGCCGTCCAGGAACAGGTAGTTCAGGCTTGTCTTGGCCTCATGGCAGACCTGGCGGGATGTCGTCGCATTGCTTGCTGCGAGCGGCGTCCTGGTCAGGTTCACAAACAGCCTCTCGGTAGTATTGCTCTCCGTGCAGAATTCGGTCATCGCGGCTATCGCCGAGGGATTACTTGGCCTGTTGATGTTTATTCCGCTGCCGATGGATGTGAAGAAGTCGCCGGAAGTGTCGATCTTATAGCCCCATGAGAATGTCTGTATCAGCCCGTATGAGCTGGTGCGCCTGCCCAGGTTCCCGTATGGCACCGTAGTCGTCCATGCCGAACTCGTCGGCGTGGGGTCTTTCGGGCACCAGAAGGATTTCATGAGGACATTGAAGTCCAGCGCCCTGCCGTTCGCCACGCGCTCGTATCCTGTCGCGCCGTAGTCCGCCGTGTCCACCCCGAAATAGGACGCCAGGTAGTCCACGGGACCGTGACCTGAGTCATAGGGCGTCCCGAGGATGACCCTGCCATGGCAGTCGACGCCATAGGACGAGAGAGCCACCCCGATCAGTTCCAGGTTCGAGGAACAGGATATTTCCCTTGCCGACTCCTTCGCCATGTTGAGCGCCGGCAGCAGCAGCGACGCCAGGATGGAGAGGATGGAGATGACCACGAGCAATTCCACGAGCGTGAAGCGGACTCTAAGGGGTTTCTGAATAATTGTTTTCATGTTATCACCTGTATGTTATGTTTATACTGTTGTCCTTGTCTGTCATCTATCACCGCTCTTCATGTTCCGCTTCTCCCAGTCACCATCCCCCCTTCCATCTGGCGCATGCTGGGGGTAAGAGCAGAAGGGCTCATCCGCCTTCAATTACTTCCCCAGCATGGCACTGTTTTCCACTCGAAGGGGGTGCCAGTTGCGGAGGGGCGAAGGCTTTGACGGAGGCTCTGTTTTCTCCGGGTAGGGATAGAAACCGAGTGTTCCTTTGAGGGTATTGTCGTCCATCATGGCCTTCCCCACGATCCAGCCGTCCTGAGGACTCTGTCTTCGATGTCCTTGATTTAGGCTCTCTCCTTCCAGACCCAACAGCAAGGTGAAGTAGAATTCACCCCCGAAATCGTATATGTCGGACACCGGGATATGTTGAGCATCATCACGGCTTACGTCGGTATACATCGCAACCAGTTTGCCGTCGTTGCGTTCAATCTTCAGTTGCACCGGAACACCCGATACGCCAGGCCATTCCCATATGCCGGTGAAATCGACCTTGTCGCGCTGGGCCAGCCACTCAACCTGCTTTTTCCCGGAATTCAGCTTCAGTGAGCCCCTCAAGCTGTTACCACTGACGCAGCCATCCAGATACATCATGTCGCGGAACATATCTGCTGGGGGAGCGGGCAGGAGAGGGCATATCAGGTCGTTGCCCCACAAAAAGGCTCTGGCCTCGCCCGCCAGTTTGGTCGGTCCTTGGAGTTCGAATGAGCCGCTCAATCCCGATAGGTCTTGGTGCAAGATGAGTTTCAGTTCTCCTTCGCCGGACTCCGTGCGCATCTTCCCGCGCCACACTCCAGCCACGGGCGCTGGGACGACCCATAACGATAGTTCGCGTTGATCATTATTTGGGTTTAGGCTGTCATCAAAGTCCGGCACGTAGAAATTGGTTCTGAATACGTTTTGCCATCTAGCCTCTAACATGACAGGAAAGGGCTTCCGCATATCAAGTCTCTTGTCCCTTTTCCACTCACCCATGCCGAACTGGTTTGACACCACGCGCGAACCGGGCTTTAAGGTGCGGAATATCCGGGCCCGCAAATCTAGGTTGGCCGCGTGTCCGAGATAGAGCACCACTACGCTGGCCGCACTGAAGTCAGTTTTGAACAAATCTCCGTGGATGAACTCCACCCGATCCTGCACACCTGCTGCCACAGCATTCGCCCGGCTTTCTTCCACAAGTTCCGCGTCGATTTCGACCCCCACGGCGCGCTTTGCGTGAAAGTCTCGCACAGCCGCGATGACAACACGTCCATCTCCCGATCCCAGATCGTACACCACATCATTAGTACCGACTTCGGCCAGCGAGAGCAAATCCTTGACCACATCTTGCCGAGTGGGGATGTAGGCAATGTTACCAGAAGATTGGGGGCTGGTGTTGGAGTTCTCTTGTCCAATCGCGGGAAACGCAAGCGTTACAACTGATAAAATAATGAATAATGACTTTTTCATTCTCTCCTCTTTATGCAGAACTATATATTAGGCCATTAGGCCACCTGTTGTGAAACCGGAAAATGGACAATGGATACATCGGCCCGCAAAGCACCTCCACTTCCTTCATCATCACGATCATGAAACTTGATATTACGGCTATGCGCATGCAATTCCCATATATCATCCCGACTTTTCCTTCCCCAACTTGACCAAGGGCCTCCCAGCAATGTAACTTCCATAATGATGGGGTCCTTTCTTAAACTTTTCCCGTCTGTATTCTATACTGAATTGAGGAAACTATCATCTCCAAATTTCAACAATGATTGAAATTTTTCTCTTAGTCAATAGCAAAAGTGTTGTGCCCCGGCTTTCGCATCTCCGGCCACATCAATAGTCAAAGGAGGAGGCATGCCTCCGTCGCTCCACTTACGGTTACTAAAGTATCTGACCCGTTATTTATATGCTACTTTCTCCATTTAAAACCAGTCCACGTAAAAACTACGTGGTCCTCTGCCCATGCGGCATGGTAACGATTATCAATACCGCAGTAAGTGTAGATGACACCAGCTGCCCAACCCCAATGCTTGCTATCAACCTCATCATTGAGAATGCTACCGTTTTCATTTATCAAAGTTCTAGTGTCACCGCTACGAATCCATCCCCAATCTTGCCAGGCGTCGAGAGGTATCTTATATCCGTTTTCATCCAACTCCCATGTTCCGTCCTTATTTTTTTTCCATTTTGCATCGGCAGGGGCTTCGTGTTGGGCAGTAACACAGTCCCACCAATAAGTTCCAATAACATCTTCTATGCAACCATATTTCTGGACTTTCGCTACCATTGTAATTGTTGTTTTAGAGATTGTCGGCTGCATGGTCACAACTACATTTGGAATCGCTTTGGAGCAGCAACAACACTCAAACCGGCTGATCTCTCTATCCAATTCATCTACTTTTCGTTCGATATCAATACTTTTCCTCAGATATAATCCAAACCTGTCTGTTCTATTAATGGCGTCATTGGAACAGAATCCATACAGATTATTTCCTCCTTTTTCCTTTATCGGGTCTCTATTTAGCCACCTTCCCAGTTCTGGGCTGTAATAGCGGTAGTTGTAATAGATTAATCCTGTCTCCTGGTCGAAATATTCCGAGCTAAATCTGAAATCAAAATCATCAGGATTGCTTCCGTTAGCGACTGTAACCTTGCCAAAAGGTGAAAACTCATAATGCCCCTGAACTGTTCCAGAAGCGTCCAGATATTCGGTAATGTTCTTGTTCGCATCTCCCAAGGCATAGAACGCAGTTCCAGTGGCATTTATGTCAGCCATTACCTTGCTGTCCGCCCCCCAAATCCTCTTTCTCAAAATAGCATTGCTGTTAGCGGCATCAAACTTTTCGATTTGCAGGTATCCGTCATATACGAACACCTCCTTGCTTGTCTCGCTCTCCCCGTCCAGAACTCTCTTTTCCACCCTACGGCTCATGTAGTCGTACTTGAATTCCAATCTCTGGCCCGTCTTCTCAGTTGCTATCAGGCGATTTTCCGCATCCCAGGTCATGGTCCAATTACCAGACGAAAGAGGACAGCTGACGGTGTTCCCATCATCATCATAGTTGGGAGCAGCCGTAGGATTGTCGATCGCGGTGTACTGGTTTAGCTGATTCGCGGTATAATTCCTGGTGACTGAAGTGCCTGTTTCCATACTTGTAGATGTAGTGCGGTTGCCAAGGGGGTCAAAAGTGAATCCGTAATTATACGTCGTCTGGCTCTGCGCCACCGCTGACGTGACCTCGCTTTTGTCGTTATACCCATACGCAATGCTATCGGACTGCGAGAACGCCGTCCCACTCTTACCCATTGCTGTGCGCCTGCCAAGTTCATCGTTGGTGTAGTCGTACTTTGAAATCGTCGTAGTGTCGTATTTATTTTCAACGCTAGTGATTAAATCTCTAGTCGCCTCATATGACTTTGTTGACGTTATTGACGAGGGACAGGTGATGGACTGGATGAGGTTGGAATTCGTCAGATAAGAATAGGTGAAAGTATCATTTCCATTGGTGACAGTGTTGAATCTTCCCAGCGCATCATACCCATATCCGACAGCATATTCAGTTCCAATATTCATTCCAGAGCTTCTTCCTAGAGAATCATAGCTCCTTGAAATGGTCTTGTTATAAATTCCAGTTATGGCTTCGCTTGTCAGCTGGAAAACACCATTATATCCGAATGTTCTTGATCCTACTGCATCAGTCACGGTGAGTTGCTGTCCAAGGCGGTTGTAGGTAAATGCGACTGCCGGGGTGGAATCTGAATATGAAATTCCAGTCAAATCTCCTGCTAAATTGTATGAATATGTTGTCACCACGCCCCTTGACCAAGTGCGTGTGGATAATTTCCCATCATTGCTGTAGGTATAGCTGACAGATTTATTGTCGGCGAAAGTTTTGCTAGTCAGAAATCCTGTGGAATCTTGATAAGCCCATGTCGTGATGTCGGGATTGGACGGAATAGACGCATCTGAGCGATATGTTTTTAACTGAATCATGCGGCCGTAATTATCATAAATGTAGTCGAGCGGATATGACGCGTCGCCACGGACAGACACGATTTGCCCTCTGCTATTGTACGTATATCTGGTTGCTTTTCCGAGGGCATTCACTACGCTAGCCCTTCTTCCGGTTGCCGATTCATATGTGAAATTCGTCTGTTTTCCTGCGGCGTCCTGCACATAATCAACCTGGTTGAGCGCATTGTAATGGGTAACTGAGGATCCAGTCCTGGGATCGGTGTCTCCAATTTTTCGTTCGACTCCATCGTAAGAGAAATTATATGTGAGATTTTCTTTTGTCGTCTGGGAGACAAGAAGGCCGTTGACAGTTGTCGAGACAGCTGAAACGTTTGAATCAGGATAAACGACAGTCTGGACAATGGTCTTGTTTATCCTGTCCAAGGTTGTAGTAGAAGCCGTGTCATTACCGTTGATGTCGATGCTGTGGGTTTCGGCGATGAGGCTGTTCCCTAGGCCTGTCAGCCTTTTTTTTGTGATGCCGGTGGTGACAGCTCCATTGTCGCCATAGACTTTTGAAGTCGCCACAGACCACCACTGGCTATTCACACACTGGAAGGAAGTGTCGGATTCTGAGACACGGTCGGCAGCATCAAGGTCGATGGAACCGTTACTATTCAAATCCAAAGCGTTCTGGAGAATGTTGTTGAAGCCGTCATAGGCATACAGCGTGTCGGGCTGCCCGGTGGAAGTAACTTTCGTCAGAAGCCCTTGCGTATTGTAGAAATAATTCGTCGTGAGAGTGCCAGTCGCGCCGGGTTTTTCCTCTGAAACTGTTCTTCCAAAAGCATCGGTGGTGGTCTTGACGTAGTTCGGGCTGTTGGAGGCGGCGGTATTGACTTGACTCCACTGCGTTCCGGTGACGTTCACACCATAAATGTAATATTTTGCAACAACGGCAGTGCCGGTGACAGATTTGATTTTGCCATCGAGATATTTGTCAGTGATTTCGGTGAATCCGCCTGGCAAAGTCGCAGTTACAGTTCTGCCGCCATTGGAATATGAATAGCTGGTCACAAGGCCTGCGGCATCGGTGCGCGACGTGACGCGTCCCGCAAGATCATAGGTTGAGGATGTCGCAAGCGACACGCCTCCGCCGCCAACAGTTTCAGAGAGCTGGCGTCCTTCGACATCATAGGTGTAGGCGGTAGTCGGTCCTCCGACCTTGGTTTTTGAAACCATCTGCTTGAGCAGATTATATGAATATGTGTACTGGGTTCCATCGTTGGTGGATTCGGAATCCTTGCTGCAACAGTTCCACGTCGCGGTTGTATACGTGCCGCTGGAGCTGTATGATGCGAGGATATGGTGCTCGGAGTCGAAAGTTTTGACATTCCAGTCAACTCTGGAATATCCCGCGCCATCATAGGCATAAGTTTCGATCATGGCATCATCTCCATGTCCATCAGTCACGCGAACTTCCTTGGTAGACTTGCCCGCAACGCCTGCAGGATGTGCAGAGGTGCCGTGAATTACAGTCTCTCGCAGGGCATCACCTGTTCCAGCAGAGAATGAACACGAAGCCGGATCAGGATTTGCGGAATATGTCCCGTATTCATAACTGTATGAGTCCATCTTCCCATCGGACCATGTTATAGACTTGATCCGGCCCTTGGATGCGTCTCCAGCCGAA
>JANYBI010000670.1 GCA_025360875.1 Lentisphaerota bacterium | reverse complement strand
GCCATCATCGCGATCCTCGCAAGCCTCCTCCTTCCGGCGCTGTCCAGGGCCAAGGAGACCGCACGCCGCATATCCTGTCTCAGCCAGCTGAGACAGATATATCTAGCAGCCGCCGGCTATACCGTTGACTCCGACGGATTCATGCCCGCCGGCGCACATGTCGACCGTATCGGCGCATGGAACGCTGACCAGGGTGATGCCGGTTCACGCTACAATCCCGGCGTCGTAGGTCTCTGGACTTTCGGATACATGCAGAATCTGTCCATGATGAACTGCCCGTCCGCTTTGATCATCCGCCTCTTACCAATGAAACCTATTGCGCACGTGAATACTGGCAGTACGGCTATGCCAGCTATGCCTGGTGTGGAAGTTCGGTCTTCACTGGCAACGGCGGTTCCGGCTGGGAGGGATTGCTATACTGGGGAAAGCTCGAGAAATATAAGCCGACCCACAGTATCGTCCTGGACCTGGTGGTTGACGAACGCGACTTCAGCTACGGCTGGCGCTGGCTGGTCCAGTCCAACCACGTCAGCAGTACGAATTTCCAAATGCCTGCCGGCGGAAACGTTGTCTCTGCCGATGGTGGCGGGGTCTGGCTGCCATTCTCATGGAACAACACCGCGGACTGGGAAATGAATTCCACGTGGGGGCGCGAACGCTATCCAAAGGGCTCAGGTTCGGTGAACCGCGACAATCCCAATTTCTGGACTGTTACCGGTTCTTATCCTTCAGGGGCGAAATGGGGCGCAGTCACTTACTGATAGGCACATTCTCGCATATGGGATGAAAATATTTTCTCGAAGATGAAGATCAGTATCTATGCTTTTGAATAATATTGAGCTCAATCAGTCGCTTCTTAAGGGAAAAATACTTTTATCTGCCTGTTGAATGACTTCGTCTTTTCTTCCATTCACCGGCTGGATATTCCTTGCTGGATATTGGATATTCAGTCTTTCTAATTGAGTTACCCGCTCGATCTGAGAAAGAGCCAAAATTTTTCCGGCTGGAAAAATTTTCAGACTATCCCCTGAAGTGCGACACCCTTTGCATCCTGCAGAGGTTCCATTTCGCTGTCATAGACTTTTATCCGCCGGACACCGCAGGACTCAGGAAGATTTATTGAGAACTCATCTCCGTTGAGCCGACGCAGCTGCACCCACTTGCCCTTTTTGAAATATCCTTCTTCAATACTCAGATATTCAACGCCGAAACGGCTTTGCGCCGTCTGGGAAAAGCGTACGGAAAAGTTCCGTCCTGCAAATATGTAGTCGCCTCGTTCCCGGGAAATCACCAGCCCGCAACCCGGCACAATTTCCTTTCCCCGGGGATGCGAGTATGTAAGTTCGAGCCTGTATCCGCCCAGGACAAGTTCAGTGGCAGTTTCTCCTTCCTGCTGGACAAAGCCCGACATCTGGCCTGTTCCCTGATATCTGGCAACAAGCGGTAGCATTCCATCGAGCAGCCCATAGGTCTGCGCCAGCGGATGGTCCTCAGGACAGCTGTCAATTCCAAATGGTGCAAAGCAGATCGCATCGTGTTTGGCAAAGGCATAAAAAACGTTGGCTGCGGCAGACTCGTCCCGACGGGCTTCAGGGATCAGCAGCGGATTCCCGTTGCGGGTGTATGAGGCGCAGACGGCACGGAAATCCTCCATATAGATGTCAGGCGCCAGCAGATCTATGCTTGGCGCCGCGGCACGCCAGATGTCCATCATCTTTGAAACCGGACCTCCGCTTGGATATTGTCCGGGTTTCTGCTCGGCATCCTGGACAAGCCAGGCATTGGCGAACATTGGCAGATCGTATTCGGCTTTCCCTGCGCCTGCCACCCTGTCGACATAACGGCCGATATGCCATGACATGAAAATCTCATCGGCGCCGGCACCAAAGATTGCTGTCCAGTCGCCTTTCATCTTAAAACCATTATTCTTCCAGATCTCCAGAACTTCCGGAGCAAGATCATTCCTGTGGGCGGAGAGATAATCCATCAGTTCTCCAGGTACTGGTTGCACAAAAGCCCTTTCGGCAATTTCAGAATGATCCCGTGAAGAACCCAGAATGCCGGTCTCATTTTCAATCTGCATCATGAGCACGGTCTGCTGCCTGGCGTCGATCTGCCTGATACGGCGCATCACTGCGGCAAAGGCCCGCGAGTCGGCCTCGCATGCATCGTCGCAGAGGCTTGAAATGGTTCCGATTGACCTTTTCTTCTCGTCACACGCCCGTGTGAAACGGACAGGAGCCAGCTTGACCCATGACGGCACGTAGCTTGACCAGGTGTTTTTCCAGGTGCCGAACCACAGGAACACAAGCTTCATATCATGCTCGCGTGCGGCTTCCACAAGCCCGTCCACGAGCGAAAAATCAAATTTCCCTTCCTGTGGCTCGATGAGTTCCCAGGAGAGCGCCGCTATGACGGTATTCAGTTTCAGCGCGGAAAGCTTTCCCCATATGGGCTCCATATAGTCAAGCGATGATGAGCTGGAATTGTGCAGTTCTCCGGAAAGCATCAGAAACGGTTCGCCATCGACAATCAGCTGCGTCGCCGTACCGTTCTTTTTCAAAAAAGGCAATTGCCTCGCCAAAGGCTTTTTATGTCCAGTCTTCTTGTTTTTCAGTTTCATAACTTCCTTTCAAAAATTTATAAAGTCATTTGTTAATATAATATACTTTCAATAACATGGATATGCTTCGGCCTGAATACTCCAACTTATGCGGTTTTTGTCGGTCAATGATTTTGGGTTAACGTTGTGTTGCCGCCCTGCGGGGCATGCGCGTCAAGCTAAATCATATAACTTGCATATTGTTAAGACGATAGAACGACATTGCTGATTAAAGTTTACTCGTCTTCTTTTTTCATAGGCACAGTATTTTTCAATGGTATCTGCAAACTTCTTCTCATGTCTT
>JANYBI010000655.1 GCA_025360875.1 Lentisphaerota bacterium | reverse complement strand
GTCATCAGCAGCTTGTCGATGGAGCCGCCGTGGACAGAATCCATCATGCCCTCAAGCTTGTTGGTTATGAGGAGGGAAAGGAGCTGTTCGAGGAGGATCGCCATGTCAGGATGATTCTTCCTGTCGTGCATCCCAAGGAGTTTGATAAGTCTCCTGAAAGTGTCCGCATATGCATTCGGCTGGGAGACGTAAACAAATCCTTTCTGGGAAAGTTTCATGAATCCTTGTTCCATCAGAAGTTTTCCGCGGGGTCCCCTGAATGTGACCCAGTGATGATACCAGCTGTTGGCGGGAGCGGCAGGCCCATACTGGTATGAATGTCTTGGATGGTGCCAGAAGACGGCAGGCCTGTCCAGGACCGTCTGTTCCCCTCCGTCAACTCCCAGATACATGCTTCCACGCAGAATGAACTGGAGATTGAACGTGTCATGGAAACGGTAGTTTACGACAGCCTGGCAGTCAGGGACGATCTGTCCGTTTATGAATGTTATGTCATCAAAATAGTTCATAATCAAATATGACAAGAAGTTGAACAAAAAAGCTATTTACTCTACCTCAGATAGATGTATAATCAACGGGCATGATAGAAATATAATATTAATCAAATATGTCAATAAGGGGCTATTATGAACACAATTGTCAGCAGGAACCAGGAGTTTCTCAGGAATATCTACATGAAAGGTCCGTTCCAGGGACATGGGTTCTATTGCACGCCTAACTATTCCGTGAAACCGGAATATCCGAAAGACGACTACACCATATCGGATGAGCCGGTGACAAGATGGGTCACGCCGGTTGCCGATCATTACAGGAAGCATATGGAGTTTCTTGAAGCAGTGGGCGACCATTCAGTTCCGACTGCAAGCCTGATGACAGGTACGCATATCTATGCGGCCGCATTCGGGTGCAAGGTCCACCGATTTGAAAACAGCAATCCGGGGGCCCTTCCCATGTTGTCAAGCGCGGAAGAGGTCGACAGTCTTCAAGAGCCCGACATCTGGAAATCTCCGACCCTGTACCGCATCTTCGAACTTGCTGAAGCCCTGAGGAAGGAACTTGGGCCGGAAGTGCCTTTCGCCCCGCCGGACATGCAGACCGGCTTCGACACTGCGGCCATTGTCTGGAACAAGGAGGATTTTTTCTGTTCGATGATGCTGGAACCTGATGCCGTGAAACGCCTGGTTGCGAAATGCGCAAGGCTGTTCAAGAAAGTCATATGCGAACTTCGCAAGGAGTTCCCGAACATGGTTCCGGCGCATTGTCCCGCCACCTGGGCTCCGCCCGAATACGGACCGTGGCTCTCGAATGACGAATGCGGCGCTTTCAACGAGGAATTGTTCCAGGAATTCTGCCTGCCTGAACTTATTGATCTCGGGGAAACTTTCGGTGGAATCGGCATGCATTGCTGTGCGGCGGCAGAACACCAGTTCGAATCCTTTAAGAAGATTCCGAATTTCTATGCGTTCAACCGTTACCCCGCCGGAGGAAAGGGAATTGAGCCGAGTGTGGAGAGCTTAGGTGGCGAAAAAGGCCCCGTGTTTTCCCTCGGAGGAATTGATGATGAGACGATTGTCCGCCTGATAAGGAATTCGCCGGATACGACGCGATACATTTTTCATGCATCCTTCGATGATACCGAGAAGGCGAAATCATGGTTTGGGAAGATGAGTTCTGTGAAGAAGTTCTAAAGTTCGGAAGTTCTAAAGTTCGAGAGTTCAAAAGTTGAAAAATTCTCAACTTAAAACCTAAAACTTAATTCTTGAGACCAGTATCGAGTTATTTCTTTACCACTTCAATATTGTTTGTGAAAAGCGATGAGTTCGGGATCAGGAAGATCCTTTTCTCGCCCTGGAGTATTGTGTACCTGAGATTGACCTCCGTGACCTCACCCTGGCATCCGGTGACGGTTATCGTGTCACCGACCGAGAAAGGATGGTAGATCAGGATCAGGGCGCCGGATAGCAGGTTGGAGAGTGCGTCCTTGAGCGCGAAACCGAGAGCGAAGCCACCGAGACCGAGTCCGGCGATCAGGGCGTTCACGTTTATCCCAAGCGTGCCCAGGGCGGTGATCGCGCCTACGATCATTATGAATATTTTAATTGTCGACCCGGCGAGTTTCATCACATGGTTCTTGTCGGCCTCAAACCTGTAGTCCATCCGGAAGAATATCATCTGGACAAGCTTGCCAAGGCCGATGAAGATAATGAATATCAGAAGGGCGATACCGAGCTTGGGCATATAGTCTATGGCCTGCGTGAGGCAGTGATCCACCATCTTGTGGAAGTCTGCGGCAAAATCGAATGACGATACTATTGTCTCTTCCATGATATTTCCTTTTGTTTTTCTGCACGTTTTTAAATCCGAAGCACGAAACTCGAAATCCGAAACAAGCTCGAAACTAAAAACAATTCTGGAATAATGTTTGAAACATTTGAATTTTCCTCTTTTTCCAATTTGTCTCGAATTTCGATATTCGGATTTCGAATTTGGTTGCGGCGCAAGCTGCTCCAGACCTCTGTTGCCTTATTCCATCTTACCCTACTTCAGCAGATGCAGATTCGCAATCGATATTCCGCTGAGCATTGAACCTGTTATCCCGAGAAAGCCCTGATCTGTCCCGCAAAGGAACAGGTTACCGAGATGCGTCCTGCCATCCTTCACTTTTTCCGGGCATCCATAGACTGCGCCGTTGATATGTCCGGTGTAGCGCGTGATCGTCTTTGGCGTGAACGAGTCGATCAGTTCGACTCTTTTCAACAGGTCCGGCACTCCGGTGAATTTTGCGGCAATGGACAAAGTCTTCTCAGAAGTCTCCTCTTTCAGTTTTACATATTCATCACGGGAGTAGCTGTTCCACAGCCGGTTGTTAGCCAGGACCGTTACCCTTATCATCGGGGGAGGGGGTATGTCGGCAGGCTGGAACTGGAAATTGTTCGGACAGCATATCACGCCGCTGCGGCAGTCGATTATTTCCGCAGGATTCCTGTAATGGAACTTTTCAGAGTCGTTGAAGAATGTTATTGCGCTTTCATATCCCGGCAGCGGGGAACCGAGGATCCCGACAGTTTCCACGAATGCCATCTGTCCTCGCGGTATTTCTGCGAAATCCGCAGGTTTCCGGTCGCATAGCGAAAGGGTTTCGACATATCCGGCCGACGACAGGATATTCCTTGCTGAAAGAGTTTCGCCGTTCTTCAGTTCTATTGTCTGAGCAACTCCATCCTTCGAGATGATCCTGCGGACTTCGCAGTTCCTGCGTATTTCGCCGCCGGATTCCGTGATACGCTTCTCCAGGATGTCGAGAAGTTTCCTGATGCCTCCGGCCGGCCTGCAGAATCCTTCCTTGAAGATGCTCTGGTACATTATTGCGAACTGCGCAAAATCCATGTCGTCCTCGACAGCGCTGCCGTAATACATGAGCGGACAGAACAGCATGTCGGCGAGGAGGGGGCTCTTTATGTATTCAGAAATAATTTGCCTGGCGGAAATGAATTTCGAGGTCAAGTTCAGGCTGTCAAATCCGGAAATGAATTTATCAAAACGTACAAAATCATTGAAATCATCTTTAAATTTATTTTGAATTTCGGCTTTGAGAAATTCAAAATCATTTGTGAACCTGAGGGAGACGCCGGGGAAACTGACGAGTGAATGTTTCTGTTCGCGGAGCTCAAGCTCGTCGTGCTGGACCCTGAGCTGGCGCAGGAGTTTTGCGAGGGGCGCGGACTTCGGGCCGCCTTTTGATGTGAAATTAGTCATGGCATGCAGGCCGGAATCAATCTCGAATCCGCCCCTGGTGTAATAGGAATTGAGCCCGCCGAGCCTGGAATGCTTTTCCAGCACGCAGATCTTCTTTCCGAAATGGGACAGGCGTATTCCGGCAGCAAGCCCGGAAAGTCCACCTCCGATTATTATGCAGTCATATTCCATAGGGAATAATTATTGCCGGCGATACGCCAGCGCTCCTTGTAAAGCCTATAATTAACCACAAAGACACGAAGACACAAGGGAACCTCAAGGCTAAGAACATTTATTTTCATGGAAATTATGTTGTAAAACGTTGGTGACAATTAATTTGCCATAGTCGGGATTCCATGATATCCATATCGTCTTAACAATGGGGGAAGTATGCAGGAAACAGAGACTGACAGGATTATACGGAACCATTTTGCCTCGAATGTTTTCTTCAGGACTCTTTTTGAGAAATCCAACGATGCGAAGCTGATAATTGATCCTGTGACTGCGGAAATAATCCTTTTCAATGAACGTGCCTGCGCGATGCTCGGATATGCCAAGGATGAGTTCAGGAAGCTTTCCCTCTGCGATATCGACGTGTATGAGAACAAGGAATCGGTAAAACAGCATATAGAGAAGATCCTCCAGTTCGGCGAAGATACTTTCCAGACCAAGCATAAGACAAAGGATGGACGGATCCTCGACGTGGAGGTTCAGGCTAAAATTGTAGAGCTTGCCAACAACAGATACCTCCTCGCCAGCTGGACAGATGTCACTGAACTTTATGAGAGCATAAGGGAGAAGGAAGAGCTGATAAAGGAACTCAAAGCTTCAATGGAGGAAGTCAAGAAGCTCCGCGAAATCCTCAATATCTGCACCTACTGCAAGAAAATTTGCGTCGAAAAAGGTCACTGGGAGACAATTGAAGGATACATGCAGTCGAGGACCCATTACGACTTCTCGCACGGAATATGCCCGGACTGCATGAGAAGCAAATACCCGGACTACGTTGATGATGGAAAGAAATAAGGTTTCCTAAATGGGACTGCGGGGAATGTGGTAATTTGAAATATGCGTCTGCGGTGATATGTTTCGCCTATCAAACGACGGAATGGTGACTTCCCAATTATGATACAGCATAAGATAAAATTGTGCAATTTAAGCTATTCGAACGTCTTCTATAAGACCCTCTTCGACATATGCGCCGACTCCATGGTCGCAATAAGCGTGGAGGTCGGCAATATAGTCGATTTCAACGAGAACGCCTGCAACGCCCTCGGATATACGAGGGATGAGTTCCTCAGGCTTGACGTCATGGACTACGACATGTGCGAGACACAGGGCGAGCTGCTGGCGCACATTGAGAGGATTGCCGAGAAGGGTGAGGAGATATATTATACCAGGCATCGGACCAAGCAGGGGA
>JANYBI010000598.1 GCA_025360875.1 Lentisphaerota bacterium | reverse complement strand
TCAGGAGTGGCAAGCGATACCGCCAGTTTGATGGCGGCAAGAGCCGACAAGACAGTTTTTTCCTTCAAGCCGAACATCGTGACCTTCAGCGCCGGAACCAATGACGCGCTCAGGGAAGTCACTCCGGAGGAATACGAAAAGGCCTTGCGTGAAATTGCGGCCAAGGCGAAGTCCCAGGGCGTCAGCATGATCCTTCTTACTCCCTGTGCAGTTCTCGCCCAGAAAGGTGCGACTCCTGAGGAGAAGGAGGCGAATTCAAAAAAGGTCAATGCCAGGCTGGACGACTTCGAGGCGATTATCCGGAAGGTCGCGAAGGAAAATGATTTTCCTGTCGCAGAAAACCGCGCCCTCATGCTGGAAGCTGTAAAGGCTGGCAAAAACATCATGGCCGGCGACGGGATCCATCCGGACTATTATGGACAGTCGCTGATGGCGCGCTCGATACTGGATGCGGCGGGACTCAAGGATGTCCAGCTCCCGAAGACGTATGAGCCGAAACTTTTTCCGGGGGTCGTAAGGGAATGGAAGATGCGCGTGGCGCCGCTGGATGAGAATAAGAAACCTGTGATGCTCAATGATGAGGCCGTCGCGAAGATCGAGCCCGATGGCACCTGGAAGAGCTATCCGATTCCGGAAGCTGCTCCTGAAAAACCTGTTTCCGCCGAGGACTGGAACGAGCAGATCCGCAGGAACGGATTCACTTTGAAACTGCAGGACAATATCGGGAAAGGGCAGCTGCAGGCGGTCGCAGATCTGCAGTCGGACAAGGAGAAACAGGTTTATTTCAATACCGGAATAGGCGTGCTGAACCTCTGGGTCAACGGGAAGAAGATCCACAGCCAGGGCGATGCCTGGACCGGTTTCCATGCCGGCAAGGAACGGATTCCCGTGACGCTCAAGTCCGGCAGCAACAGGATTGTTGTTGAAGTCGCAGGCAACAATTTCTTCCTCGGCGTGACCGACAACATGATCTGGGAAGATCAGCTTAAATAAGGAGAATATGAAACGTTTCATGATGGACGATTATCCGTGGGATAAGGTTGAGGAGACGAAAAGTTTCATTTCCAATCTGTATTCAGGGAAGGAGACGGAACGGCCGGCGGCGATCGTGCATCCGGCGCTGACGGATCGCCCGTCCGCCCCTCCGCCGACCGGACTTGATGAACGGCAGCGGGAAGTGTGGCAGGCGCAGGAGGGTTTGCGGCGGCGGCCAATTGGCGGTGATGACTTCGTGCCGACGCTGGGCACCGGCGCGGGCACATGCGCGCTGGCGACAGCGTTTGGCTGCGTCGAGAGCCAGGCTGCAGGCGTCTACTGGGTGGAACCGAGTATCACCAGCATGGAACAGATAGATGCTTTGCGCAAGCCGCCGGTGACCGATGGAAAGCTCGGACAGGTCTTGGAACAGACCCGCGCCTATGCCGCCTGCGCAGATCCGCGCCTGTCTATCCGCACGATGGATTTCCAGAGCCCCTTCACGACGGTGGAACAGATTCTCGGCAGCGACAGATTCTTTTTGATGCCATACGATGAGCCCAAACGGTTGCATGCCATAATGGACATAGTGACGGATTTTACCATAGAATTTTTCACTGCACAGATAGCAGCCGCCGGACCGAACTGCTGTCCGGGGATCTGGCCTTCCTTCTGGTACCCGCGCAGCGCCGGCATCCAGATGGCGGACGACAATCTCGTAAATGTCTCATCGGAGATCTACGCCGAATTTGTCGTCCCCTACAACAACCGCATCTCAAAGGCGTTCGGCGGGCTTTTCCTGCACTCATGCACCATCAAGGAACCGCACCTGCAGGTTCTTCATGAGCTGAAAGGCCTGACCGGGATCAACTGCGACATTTCGACCAGCGTATCTCCGGCGCGGCTGCTGGAGGAGTTCGGCGACAAGATCGTGGTCGCCCCACATGCCTATATCAACACAGACACGAATTTCAAAAACTATACGGAGTTCACCGAAATGGTGCTCGCCGGCTGGCGTTCGGGCAAGAAGCTCTTCATGTATCCATGCGTCGTATTGTACCAGCCGGATACGTCGAAGGAAATTCCGTTCAATGAAGCTGAAACACGCACCGTGCTGGAACGCATTCCGGGCTGGCGCAAGGATCATGGTAAATATTCACTGAACTATGATGTTCAGTGAATATTTACATCCATAACATGAAAAATGAGTTCAATTCAGAAGAAAATAGAATCCGAAAATATAATAAGCACAGAGGATTTACGAATGAGCGAAAACACATTTACGCAAAAACGGATCGATAAGGCGCTGCAGAGAACAAGTGATTTCTGGAATGCGCGTTCATCCGAGCCGATGGTGACCGTCTACAACATGCCCTCATACCGGCAGGAACAGGATCCGGACCGCATGGTCAGCATGGCTCTCGAATGCATCCGCAAGGACGCAGCGGGAGGCGCAGAGGAGATACTTCCATGCTTCTGGCCGGATTTCGGTACGGTGTCAACTGCCGCCATCTGGGGCGGGAAGATCATCCCGGCGCCGCCGGGAGGATGCATCCATATCGAACCGTTCGCCAATACGGTTGCGGATCTCGCAAAACTCAAGCCTGCCCCTTTTGAAAAGACGGACTATCAGCGCGCAATTGATCTGTATCGCCGTGTCGCGAAACAATATGGCGGAACGCTTTTCACGCGCACTCCTGACTTCCAGGGGCCGATGAACACGCTGTCACTTGTCATGGATCAGACCGAGATGATGTGCGCGTTCTATGAGAAGCCGGAGGCGATCCACGCCGCGCTGGATCATATCACAGATATTCTCATTGAATACGTCAAGCGCTATATCGAAACTATCGGACGCGAGTTCGTGGTCGGCAATATCTGGCCGTTCGTCTCTCTTCCCGCGACAATGGGTGTTGCGATCACCCAGGATTATATGCCGTTGCTAGGTCCTGAAGCATATGCTGAATTTGAAATTCCGAGGCTCAAGAGGATTGCCGACGCGTTTGGCGGCGTATGGATACATTGTTGCGGGGTATATGAGCAGCATCTTAAGACCCTGAGCAACGGGAATTTCAAGATATGGGGACTTGAGCTCGCATATCCGCAGATGAAACCGCAGGATGTGTATGACATTTTCGGGAATGACATAGCCTATCTTGTTGGAGTGTCTCCTGACGGCGAACACGAGTTTCCGAATATTGTCTCGTATGCGAAGCATCTTTCAAAACAGCCCTGTTCAAAGGGCCGTTTCTGGTTTGCATCATGCAATGAATGGGTCGACGCCAGAGAGCTCCGCGAAGTGGTCAAGTCCGGATTTGGAAAATAAAAATATCCTGGATAGAAAATAATGAGCAAGCAGATTATTGAATTTGGCGGATGCCGTTTCGAACTGCTGACGGATGCGGAAAATGATTTCCTTGGCCTCGGAAGCATCCATATCGGCAATGCCCAGGTACGGTCCAGCCGTTTACCATTGTCGCCGACATTTCACACATTTGCCAGCGGTCAGGCAGTCACGCGTCTTAAGTTTCTGGGAGTCGACCAGCAGACCCATGAACTGCGGTTCCGTACCCGCGTCATGGGAGCACCGATGTTGAAATTGCCGTACCGGGACTATCATCTGTCACCGGTGTTCTCCGGTCTGGACTGGGATCGCGTCACGGAACAGGAACTCGGCGATCTTGACCTGGTGATTTCGCGCGCAGATTCCAAAGTAGGGCCATATCGGTTTCAGGGATTTGCATACCGCTATGAATATCGTAGCAGTCAGAATCCCATCTATTTCCTGCATGACCGCGCTAGCTGGGAACTGGATGGGGATATTATGGGCGCCACTGTGTATAGCCAGTCGGTGTGCGCTGATCCGCTGGTAACATTTGCCGGGGAAACAGCCTGGACTACCGAAGAGCGCAACGAAAACGCAGGATATTCTGACAATTCTGTCATCACCCACGCGTATCCGCGCTGGGCGGGGCACCAGGCATTCGATTACCAGTTCAAAGATAATGCCACCCTGATAGGATCATATACCAAACTGGGACTGATATGTTCGGTGTTGCGGCGCGATCCGGGCCAGGCGGAACTGAAGACTTTCGATACGCACTGGTTCACCGAATCCCTGTCTGTAAATACCCCGGACAAGCGGATAATGATCAACTTGGATCCGAAGACGCCTACCGGCCAGCGCAACCTGTGGACGTGGACGCTGGATGACGAAAACCGACGTGCCCGTGCCGAGATTGGCATGCGGGAAGTTCCGCAGGTACCGTCCCTGCAGATGAACTACTGGGTCAATTTCACATATGAGACATACCGGAAGGATCTGCTGCCTGCGGCGTCCGCTGCCGGCATTCCCCTTGTCTACATCGACAACGTCAACCGCAGCGCCATGACAGAAGGATTTCCTGGCGGGAACATGTGTCAGAGCCATGATTACGAACCTGCACCGCTCCTTGGAGGAACGGAACGTTTGAAAGCTCTGGTGGATGATGCGCGTCAGCAGGGCGTGCGTGTGATGTCATGGACTAGCACGGCACAAGGGCCTACGACGCCGCTGGTACGGAAACATGCACATGAGAAAGGCTGGTTTGTGCGGATGGAGGATGGACGCACCATCTCGGGCGATACGCACACCACGGATTTCTTTCTGCTTAACATGGCCCAGGAAGCTCCGCGGTCGCAGTGGGTGGATGGACTGAAGCGTATTCGCGCCACCACCGGACTGGACAGCTATTATCTGGACATGTTCTGGAATGTCACGTTCGCGCCTGTCAATTACGAAAACCTGCAGCCGGCCACGCAATGGCGCCAGGTGCTGCAGGCTCTGAGCGATTTGCAGGAGCAGGGGATTGATTTCCAATCCGAAATTTCTGCCTTCACACAGTCGCGCTGCGGATACCATCCGAACTACCAGAAGATGGAGAATCTTTTCCTGTCGTACAAACTTATATTCCAGAAGGCCGGATTGGCGGAACTGTGGTCCGTTGCGGAATGGTATCGCGTCTTGGCGCATCAGAGTTCGCCAGCGCTTGCATTGTTCTACGACAAGATCCGCATAGACCAGATCTGGACTCCGGCGCACCGCCAGGCGTTGACTGACTATATGAAAATGCTTCCCCTGATGCATACGCGTCACCTGCAGGATGATGGCAGATCGGTCCTCTGGCACGATGCGAAAGGGGAGAAAGCGACACTTTTCAATTTCGAAAGACGTCAGGTTCCCCTGCCTGGAAAAGTTTCCGACATCACGGCAGATAAATCATTGCCGGAATCGGATTCGTATGCGCTTGAACCGTTGCATACATATGGATTCCGTCTGAAGGTTGCGGATGTCTGAGGAAATACTGCGCTATTGCCGTTAACTTA
>JANYBI010000546.1 GCA_025360875.1 Lentisphaerota bacterium | reverse complement strand
CGAAGAGGCCGGGGATATATGGCGCATTCTCAATCACCTCGCCGGTGAGTTCATCGAGATTCCTGATGATAGCGAACCCGATCTGGGATTCACAGCCGAACTTCTTCATGATCTTCTCGTCCCGCGGACGGGAAAAGACGCCTATGCGCCCATCCTTAAGCTGGACAAGACGGATATCCTTCATGAAGTCAGGTCCTGTAGTGAAGTAATACATGTCATTGAGATCAGTCCCCTTGTAGAAATATCCGTAATATGTATCAACGCCAGACGACTTGTAGCGGACGTGGGTGCCGCCGAGAACGAGAGCTTTTCCGATTTTGGCTACATACGGATCTTCGAGCTGGTAGATCATCGAGTCCGGCACAAGGGTCCAGTCGTCCTTGCCAGTCTTTTTGAAGAGCCGCACCCATGAGCGCGCCCATTCGGAACGGCGTTCGACGCGGCCGTAGATATAGCTTTTGCCTTTCCAGTCGAACGGTATGGACGAGTTGTAGACATCATAGCCTTTGACTCCGTGGAAAGTCAGTTTCGCGCTTTCGTAGATCTTCTTTGTCTTCTCGAAATGAACTCTCTGCTCTTTCAGATTCATGTATTATCCTTTTTCTATGTTAAAAAATCCGGCACCGGATTTTTTACTTCAGTTGAGGCAATTTAAATTTGCCTCAGTTGAGCTGATTTCAAAAGTTGGAGTGCGCTGCTTTAGCGTGTGTAACCTGTTGTCGAAGATCCCGGCCCCGGAGGGCGTCGGGAAATCCCAAGACACGCTGAAGCCGTGAACTCCAACAAGCGCTTTATCCACAACAACTGTTTTTCGTGTTTTTGAAATCATCTCAACTCATTTTCGAATACAGCCTTGATCGATGTCCGTTTCGGAGCTGCGCCATCAAATCTCATGGCACGCAGGAAACGGATTCCTGTCTCAAGGACCTCCACGGCATCATATCCGAGACGGACGACAGGCACCGAACTTGGCGGAAGACATGGGAAATTACAATGGGCTACGATATCAAGTTCCTGGGGGAACTTCACACCGGACTCGGCAATGCCTTTAGTTACAGATTCAACCATGTTGTCATCGGTAATCACAAGCCCGTCGGGCCGTTTCTCCCTGCTTCCATCGAAGAGCAGCCTTGCGAGATTGCCGCCCGGGCGGGTTTCACTGATGCTCATGCCCTGGATCCATTGGGGACCTGTAGTGAATCCATATTCCTTTATCTTTTCCTGCCAGTTCAACATGGAAATATCCGGATGTCCAATCACCGCAATCCGTTTCCTGTCCTTGGACTTGAGATAGGTCAGCGATTTTTCCTGGAAACTGGTGCCACCTGATGTTACAGTGGAAAAATCAGGATGCATCTCAGGCGCCATTATGGCGCATCTGGGAATTCCAGGTTCAGTGACTATGGGGGTTCTCTCCACAAGAAACGGGGGCGTGGTAAAGAATATGCCCATCAGTCTTTTCCTGATGACCTCCCTGATAAGCCTTATTTGGTCGGGACTGTCAGTCCATCCATTGTATTTGATATTGGAATACTGGATTATCTTCAATCCATCCGTCCTCTCTTTTTTAGCAACGGTTGAGAGGGCATGCCAGAACCGGTTGCTTTTGGCTTCATCAGGGAACAGGAGAGCTACGTTGACCAGGTGCGGAGGAGTCTTCACAACATAAGTTCCATTCCGGCCATCTGAGCGGAGGAAGCCGTCAGTCTCGAACTGGTCAATGATATTTTGGATGGTGATGGGGCTGGCGGAGAACTTCGCGCAGAGATCGCGGCGTGTGGGAACCCTCATTTCCGGCGCCCACTTGCCGCTGATGATCATTTCCTTGAGCTCTGCTGCGATCTCCTGGAACCTGTCATCGGAACGGCCCCGCTTGACAGGACCTATCGCATCTGCCGACGGCGACTGGATCTCAGCCCCGCACTGGTGGCAGTACAATGAAACCGCATTTGATCTTTTGGTTTTCTGAACCTGCCTCTTACGCATAAATTACCTTATGAAACTTGCTTTGATTGTTATTGCTTTGTTTGTTATTTACAATATCATTACACAAATGATATTCAACAGGACAATTGAGTTTTTTGACGGGCATGGCGAATCACCGGAAGCGCGGACGACATTACGGTTCGTTTTCACTTTGAGCGGGTAAGTACAAAAAATATAAAATAATTGAATATCCAATATCCAACACGGAATGTCCAATATCCAAGGGAATTAGTAACCATTAAGCTTGGCACTTTAAGGCAAAAAGGGGACCTAACAAGTAGGGCGGTTTTCTTGCCCCGTCGAATGACTGGGGTAAACCGCCAACCAAACGTCGGGTTAAAACCCGACATACTTTCAGGAACAAACAGTCTCATCTTACCCAGCTTAACGCTTACAGCTCAGATCATCGGTTGAATATTCCGTGTCACGCATTGCGTGATAAATTGGATACTTGTCCTGCTTGGCAGGATTGGATATTCGAACTGGTCTTACTTCCACTTCCCGCTCTTCACCGCTTCAAGATAGCCCTGATTCGTGGACTTCAGTTTCCAGATCCGGAGATCCTTCAGCATTGCAGTTCCTCCGCTGCTTACCGCACATAGGCCTTTATGCTTGTCAAAGCTCATGCAGGAATCCAGGACAGCTTGCCGCTCGTTGACGAAAACCTCGACCATGAATCTGTCGATGAATATGCGCAGTTCGACTTCAAACATGCCGTCCGGTCCGGGTACCAGAGTGAAAGGCGCCTTTGTTTCGCCGGCCTGCAGAGTCTTCGCAACCGGATCAACGAGAACTTCAAATCCTCTGTTCTCAGCATCGCAGAACAGGCGTAATCCGAACGGCCCAGCAGCTTTTGTTGACAGTCTAGCCCTGATCTCAACGGCCTCATCCTGGATATCAAGGAGCTTCAGGACGCCATCTTTAACTTCCATATTTTTCTTCTGCACCTCGTCGTAGCGCAAGGTCTCGAGTTCACGCAGGGGCTTGATGCGGAGTACGCCATCATCGGGCAGGCTCAGCTCGCGCGGAAGCGACTGTATTCCAGCACTCCGCAACTCCTCGCAGGAGTCAGGGCACCATGCCCACATCACGCGGCGGCCATCAGGCGTCAAAACACTTTCTGGAGCAAAGAAGGTCCATTTGCGCCAGTTCATCCGCGCATGGAAATCCGGGACGAATTGCTCGTTCTTGAAGTCGCCCAGATAATAGCGGCATCCTTTGTTGTGACTTATGCAGAGCAGCATCCACTTCCTGCCCAGCCTGAAGAAATTCGAACAGGAAACGTCTTCGTCCTTCTGGACATCCGGCATATCGTGCTTCAGGAAAGGTCCGACATATGTCCAGTTCTTCAGATCCTTGGACTTGATCAAGGTGGCCGGCTTGTTCCGTCCGGGATTTCCACCGTAGATCGCATAATAGGTACCGTCCACGATGAAACAGTCCGGATCCCAATGATCCATGATGCTTGCGTCCTGTCCCGGCTTGACGGCCGGCTCAATAGGGTACGGCTTCTCCCACTCCTCCAGGTTCGCATCTTTGGCTATGGCGATCTGGTTGTGGCTCGAACCTTCACCATGGTAGATCATCGCCGGACGGCCTTCCTTTGTAATAAATCCTGTACCGCTGAACATGCCATGGCCGGTGAACGACGGCTGCATGCTGGTCTTGTGCCACTTCCAGTTCAACATGTCAGTGCTGGAAACATGCGCGAAAGAGAAGCCGCGCTCGTCGTTGTAGATGTAGTGGAGATGGTAGACGCCGTTGATGCAGTAGGTCGGATTCGGATCACCGGGCATGGCGCTGGGGCCCGGATGCATGAGATGGTAGTGAAGCGTCTTTTCAATCATTGCGAAAACCTCCGTTATATTATTCGAAATCTTATTTCCATTCGAGCACGACTCCTGTGAATTTTTCGGGATTCCCGAGCAGGCCTTCATAGGCTTCCCCGATTTTGGACGCGGGAAGACGATGGGATATCATAGGTTCGACATGAAGTTGCCTGTCACTGATCCATTCGAAGATCATCTTCTGCTTGTCCCATAGCGACAAGATGGGCAATGTCCTATATCCGAACATGGCGGCCGGCGGATATACTGGCAGGCACCATTCCAATGCGCCACGGACAGTTATGTTGCGGAGATGGATCTCGTTGAAAGCCGTTGTCATGTTCCCGTCGAGAGGCGCGCGCGGAGTGCCCAGGAGGATCAGCTGGCCTACGTTTGCAGTAAGGGAAAGCGCCTGGAGCACGACCGCAGTATGTCCGACCGCATCGATGCAGATGTCCATCTTCGGACTTCCGGCAATCTTTGCCAGTTCACCTTCAAGAATTTTATTTTCACCACCAGCAAGCGTGTTGCGAATTCCGCAGGCCTCGGCAAGTTTTCTTCGCGCAGGAAGCGGATCAATGCCTACCACATTCGCTCCGAGAATGCGGAACGACTGCGCGGCAAGGTTGCCGACCATACCGAGTCCGAAAACTGCGACGTTAGGACGGTACAGGGCTCGGTCAACCACCGCCATGGCGGCAGTTGCGACTCCGGCCATCCTCGAAGCTGCCGCTATGCCGGAATCAATCCCGGAAGGTACGGGCATGACCAATGAATCCTGCGAGTATTTGAAATGCGACGCATGCGGCCCGAATGTGAAAACCCTTTCCCCTGCCCTCGTCCTTGTGACGGACTTGCCGACGGCCTCGACTGTTCCGACATTCGCATATCCGGGCTTCCAGGGATATGCGCACCATGCCCCTTTCTGGAAAACCAGTTCTTCCTTGCCGGTATAGATCGAGAGCTCTGTGCCAGCGCTTATGAACGAGCATTCCGTCCTGACTAGTATTTCATCCGGGGCAAGCGTGTCATCAATATCACTCTTCTGGATCTCAGCTTTTTTCTGTCCTGTTATCACGGCCTGTTGAATTTTCATGTTCGAATCCCTGTGTTACATTGCTAAGAAATTGCCATTCTTCTAATTCGTAGTTCGCTTGTTCGTTATTCGATTGTTCATCCTGACTCCTGACTTCTGTTTTCCATGCTTCATCTCCGATTCTCCGACCTGTCCGCCATAGCTTCTTAGCGACGGGGGACACGCCGTTTCTCCGATTCATTTCCCCCTGTCTCGTGCCGGCATGCTGGTCATGTAGAGATTCCACCACTCGAAATTATCTGAAAGTCCGAGACGCGCTTTCAAGGAAGACCAGAATTCCAGCTCGCGATATGGCCTCTTCCCCCAGACCGAGATAATCCCGATGAACTGCCTGGCATCGGGTTCGTAGTAGACACGGAAACATTTGATCGGTACTGAGTTGAAAGCCTTGCGGGTGATCTCCGGCTGCTCGCCGAACGGTTTCCAGTCAAGGCCATCAGCCGACTGGAAGTGGAAGATGCTTTGAGGCGGCCATTTGTCGGTTATCCAGCAATGCCAATCCGTATCATCGAGCCGTAGCAGAAATGGAAAACAGCCGCCGCGTTCATTATCCTTGGGAAACCCGGGCAGCATTTCCCGGAGCGCGCCATTTCCGTCGCGCAGGAAGCGCCATTCGCCGTCAAGCGTTGCACATTCCATGGCTGCCAGGACAGGACCGAAGCCGTTCAGATAAATTCTCCAGCGGCCGTCCTGGAGCCGGAAAATGCTGCCTCCGTCACTCCATATTTTTCGCTTCGCGCCTTCGCCGGCAGGCTCTCCCTTGAGTTTACCGAGATACCGCCATGTACCCTTCGCCCCTGTTTTTGAGACCATGATAGCGGGAAACAGTGAGACAGTACCGGGCATGTATTCGGGGCAGACGCACCCGAACAGGACGTATCCCTCCTTCTCGTCGTAGCGCATGTCACCACGCTGGAAGGCGCGGTTCTCAGCGAGCTTGGTCGGCTCCTTTATATCGTAGACGTCGGTGATCAGCTCTCTCCCGGCCATTTCATCATAGAGGCCAAGCTCAGCAAGACTCGGACCAGTTCTGCGTTCGACGCAACTCCACAATTCCATCTGCCCATCCTTGACCTTGATCGGAGAGACATAACAACCGGTTACGCCAAGTGGAACGAAAGGCGTTTTCCAATAGCGGACACCAGTGGCCGGCGGCGAGCCGACTAGCACCTTATCACAGGGCATGCTCTTCATAGTTTCAGGATCAAAATCGTCGACTGAAAGGTTCTGCGCCACATCTGTCGTCGCGCATCCACCGGCGAGTAGAATGATGGCAAGACAGACGACGCTCCACAAAGGTGCGATGTATTGCTTTGGCAAGAGTCATTCTCCTTTTTACTAAATAAAACATATTACTTGGAATACATTTAGGCAAGCCGGTAATTTCTGGAATTCGGGTTTAACAACTGCCAATCGGCGTTATCTTAAAAGATGTAGCGTTGTCCGTATCGGACAAGACTTTTCGCCGGGACGGCGAACTCTACATCAGCATAAAAGAACAAAGATATTCCGCCACGAGAGGTCGCGTTCCGATCCCAACGCGGTCACGCGACAACGCGAACATTGTGAATTTTTAGAGGCTCCCTACAAAAAGAAAGGCTGGAATGCTAGCAGAATCTTTACAAAAAGTCATTGGAGATTTCATCCGGCGTCATGATTCAGATGCCGGCGAACTGGTATTGAACGCGCCTGACTGCTGGCAGGTGGACGGACGTTTCCGGCTGGTGGATGGGCACTACCGATTACGCAACCTCTCACTGGGCGATGAGGAAAATCTATGTAGGTTCGGTCAGCAGCTCGGTGAGCACTCACGGGAGATGTTCTGTCCATATCCCTGGTCGGATGCGGAAGCCTGCACACAGGCGTTCCGCAGGGCCGTTGCACAATCGCTAAAGAAGATCGACGCATCATATCTTCTGGAACACGAGGGGAATCCATTTGGCCATTTCTTCCTCTGGAAGGCTGGTGGCAATCCGCTGTCGCAACGGACAGGTCTGGAAATCCCAGAGCTGGGTGTGGCGATTGCGGATTCATATCAGGAAAAAGGTTTCGGCGGTCTGGCGGTTCGGATTTTACAGACGGTGGCAGTGTCCTTAAAGGCGGATGCGATCGAACTGACAACTGCGGCAACCAATGATGCCGGCTGGCAGGCCTACCAGCGTGCCGGTTTCGAATATGTCGGCATGATCCGTATCCCGTTGGAGGTTGACGTTACCGCCGCTGACCTAGGGCATGTCACCGCCACCCGGTTCCGCACGGAACGGCATATGGTTTATCTTATAAGTACGGCAAAGCGCGATGATGTCATGCGGTTTCTCAAGGGTAAACACGCCTGATGCGAATATGTCTTTTACGTCAGGCACTTCGGCGGATAATCAGCTTGTATGTCTAACGCTCTTAACACCTCCAAGAAATTGCAGGCTGATTAATCGCCGTATCTATAGTATTAAGGGAAAGCTCCAAATTTTGAAAAAATCAACAATTGTCCTCCGCGGCAAAGTCGCGTCATGGTCCGATGCGGACACCCGCTATGTGGCCATCCGCATACATGTAGAAACGGCCTCTAAACGGCCATGAAGTGTCATACTGGGTCTGCCCTGTGACCATAGGTATGCGGAAGTGGGGTTCATAGAGGAGGCCGAAGTTGCCGTCCTTGAACCAGCCACGGCAGGTGACCTGCGCGCATTTGTCAGGCGAGCGCTTCTCGCCCCGGTACTTGAATCCGGTACCGCTTGTGGCCCAATAGTTCGGCATGCTCAGGTCGGGGATGTAGGCGCTCAGCGCCGATCCGTGTCCGTATTGCATAAGTGGCTGGCCTCTCATTCCCGGACCCGCAAAATGATAGAGGTTATTTTGGCCGTACCATCCGCCTGCATTCCATCCGTTCTCAGCGTCCCCTGGCCGCTTCGAGCACTGGGCCGCAGTCTGATTTATCTGGTAGTTGAATTCCTTCAGCAGCGCGAATGCGGGTCCGCCGTAGGCTACGGAATCGCTACTTTTTTCATAGGTTAATCCACCGTTCGTGACTAAACTGTAGAAGTCAAGAGGCTTGCCTTGACCGTCCAGAGCCGAATACCAGTTGAGGACAGTCGGGTACTCCTCGAAATCCGTGCTGTATACATTGACCGCGGTGAAATAGCTGCGCTGGTTGCCCTGGCATATGGATTCCAGCGCCGCCTCCCTGGCATTCTTCAGCGCCGGAAGGAGCAGAGACGCGAGGATCGCGATGATCGCAATTACCACGAGTAGCTCGATTAAAGTGAAGAATCGAGCTACTCTCGCCGTCGCTCCCCGCAGTCGCGGGGCAGCTATGGCGGGCACAGCCACAAGCAGCTCAATCAATGTGAATTTCCGTGACGGAAAATTCCTGCCAATGTCCAAAGAAAGATTTTCCCCCTGCATGATGCGTTCCCCCTTCAAAAATATATAATATCCTGTCTGGCCGTTATTTCCATCGTCATGGCAGCGGCTTGCTGCGGATATACTGGCCGTTTCCACGGGTATTGGCAGGTCCGGTATATTCCCCCCATGCAAAATCCATGGTGCCCCAGAGCACTGTTCCAACAGCTTTGCCCGAAGGAAAGGTGAGCACGCTGCCGTCGGCAATGACCTGGTGAGCGCTCTGCTTATGCATGGAAATCGACATGGTTTCCTTCCCGTCGTGCGGATTCAGAAACCAGCCGCCTGTGGCCCAGCCGTTGATACGCAAATAGTCCGCGCCAGTCTCGTCGCGGTCAGAGCCGCCCAATGCGTCGGTAACAAGCAGTTCGTTCGGATCGTTGTGCCGGACCATGGTGTCAAGATTGCTGTGCGTGGAGTTGAGCATCTTGCGCCCCGTATAGAAGAAATAGCCCATCGTCCCGCCTCCCGTCGGTACAGGATTGTCAAATCCCAGTCCGCATGGATTGTCCATGATGTAGTAGCCGGGATAGCCGGGCCTGCCCCAGTCTATTGCAGGACAGTAGAAAATAGCTGCCAGCAGCGACTGCGGTGTCCCGATCCGGGCCTTCATATAATCGGTCAGGTATAGCGAACCTCCGCCCTGTGAATCCATCTGTGACAGGTTTATGACAGGCGATATGTAGCGTGAGATGAAGTCATCAAAGGGATTTCCTCCGAAGGTAGGAAAGAATCCATCGCAATCCGTCGCATAGCTGGCATGACCTACGCCATGCTGGCGCAGCTGGCTGATACAGACGCTGTGCTTGGCCATCTGCTTTGCGTTTTTCAGCGCCGGGAGCAGCAATGACGCGAGAATCGAGATGATCGCTATCACCACCAACAGCTCGATCAAGGTAAAAACCGACCTGTCCTCCATAGTTGCTCTATGGAGAACGAAGGAGGATACTGGATTCCTGATGCTGGATACTGGCTTTTTAAATCTGGAATCTTGCATCCTGAATCTGGTATCTGGTATCCGGAATCTGCCATCATTCAATTTTGAATCGGCAAGAAATTCGCCGAAGGCGGGAAGCAGAAGAATATTAGGAAAAAGTCTCACAGGCATTCCCCCAACGCTTATTGCTATCGCTATAACCAATCCTTGCGATAACATTATAGCAAACCCTGGGCGATTTGTCAAGGACAGGGCTTCAAATTCAGAAGAAATCAGAAGCTGTCGTCAGCGGTAAAGGCACGGTCTTTTCGGTAGATAAAGCGGACATGGCCGTCACCGAACGTATAGTTTCGGCTGACTTTCCAATTACTGGCATCGCTCCAGATCGGGCCATCGGTCTGGAAATTGGTGACATTGCCATAGTCGTCGGCCAAGTCAATCGGGCAATCCATGTGCGGTTCACGTTGGGCCACTGGGACACATTGGTCCTCTGTAGCCGACTCCATTATCCCAGGGCAGGCGAGGAACGCAACGTTGGAGATAGATGTGCTGCCACTGCGGTAGCCGTTAAAACATTTGTGCGCGGACTCAATCATGGACAGCCCCCACGACTCGGTGACCCACGGATGGTGCCCGCCAAGCAGAAGCAGTCCTCCGTTAGAGCCATAGTTGCCAACATGTGGCCCCCACACGTTCGGGCCGTTGTAACCATACCATGTACCAGGACCGTAGAGCGTCTTTGCTGCAAGATCCCATGGCGGCCCCCAGACCTGCCAGCCACTGCGCCGGTCGGAAAGAGTAATTGATGATACCGGACACTGCAGGTGGCGGTAGTTATTAACGTAATTGTTGTCTTTCAGCAGGCTATATGGGCCAAAAGAGGAAAAAGCGCCAAAGCCAAAACCAGACGACTCATATATCAACTGTGCCGGATCCGGCGCTGGTCCCCCAAAAATATATGTATTACGCGATCCTGTGGCGGGATATTCCCCGAAATCGGCTCCATATGAAGCACAGGAGAGGAAGGCCTGCCTCTGCAGACTGGCGCAGCTTGATACCATGGCGACCTGCTTTGCACGCTTCAGAGCCGGCAGCAGCAGCGATGCGAGAATTGCGATGATCGCAATTACGACCAGGAGCTCGATAAGCGTAAACGCTATCGAGCGCTTCCGACTTCGCAAAGAAGCTTCGCCGGACACAGTCGCTCTTCGAGCTACGCCTTGGCACGCGAGTAATTCAATGAGTGTAAATCGATTGGATTTTCTGAGCACCAGATACCCCGCAGTTGTTGATTGTTATCCTATGTACCGTTACTTTGGATAACAATAGACTTATTCCATTTATTTTCAAGAGCGTATTCTTAATTTAACCGGATTTTCGCTTGAAAATACAATCGCCCAGTCTTTTCCGGGATTAACCCAATGTGTGATTCTAGCACCCCTCCAGGGTGCGATTCGTTTTTCCCTTTAGTCCGGGGGTATCGCAAGACTCAACCCCCGGCTACTGTCTCTAATCCCTCCGGGATGAAGATAGAGAAGCCCAAAAATTCGTGTATTGAGGCTGTAAAAATGCGTATAGCAGATCCAATCCAGACTGAGGCGTCATCTGGAAATCACGGAAGTCCTTCGCGGCTGGCGGCATGGAGATATTCAGCGTGCAGATCGCCATAGAGATAGTTGCGGTCATAGCGGAAATTCGCAAGAGGACCATACCAGGGGGCATCACCCTGGCCGGCACCGGTGCGGGCCGACTGGAAGCCGTGCGGCTCCATCACAACGCCGCCACCACCGTCCTTATATACTGAAGGACAGGCCAGGAAAGCGATCTTGTCCCAGGTGAATCCGGACGGTGGATTGCCAAAGAACCGCACTCCCCTTCCGACTCCCTTGTCATGGCGACCCATGACATACAGGCCTGTATTGGGACTGTTGTTTCCCATATTTGCATCCCCGCAATGCGGTCCATTATAGGCAAATAGGCCGAATGTGCTTGAGTAGGCGCCGCCAAAGTAGTGCCAGCCGTCAGGCAGAATTCCGCTACAGAGGTTGTTGCCGGTCGGAGTATAGTTTGAAGAGTTATAAGGCACATAGCCGCTGGCGGCAAGACGGTGCCACGCGCCTTTCGTGTTTGACACTCCTACAAAAGCGTCGCTCTGGTTCGGGACATAAGAGGAACCCCAGGCGGTTCCCGGAGGCC
>JANYBI010000482.1 GCA_025360875.1 Lentisphaerota bacterium | reverse complement strand
GCTGACGACTGGCTGCTGACGACTGGCTGCTGACGACTGGCTGCTGACGACTGGCTGCTGACGACTGGCTGCTGACGACTGGCTGCTGACGACTATTCTTCACTTCTTCGCGGGAACATCGTGCGAGAAGAACAGGATTTCCATATTGTCGAAGGCGCCCTTGTAGTTTTTGAATCCTTCCTTCAGCGTGGTGCAGTTGTAGTTTTTCGTCCCAACATGGATTATGTCCGGTCCTTCCGAAGCGATTTGGGACTCATTCTTTTCGCATGGCCTGATAATCACAATGTGTCCGGGCTTCTGCATGTCGGGATTCTTCCATATCGCCACCACGACGCTACCCTGGTTTGCCAGCTCCTGGGCTTCTGTGGGCAGAAGGACCTGGTTCCAACCGTTTTCGGATCCCTTTTCAAGGAGCCAGTCATACTGGGAGTTTGAGAGCAGCACAGTTGATTTTTCCGGAGGGCGGAGCAGATAGATGCCCAGCTTTTCACAGGCTGCCGCTACAAAAGAACTGCAGTGGGTGTGGAGTTTCTTATCAATTACTGGAGGTGGCGGACCGTTGCCAGGCTTCGGGTCTTTTACGGGATCGGGCTTTACGGGTTCGTCTTTCTTCGTCTTAGGTTCGCCGGTCTGCCAGTCGATCTGCTCGACGGATGCAAGCCATTTCTTTTCAACTTGGAGCCCGTCGAGGAATTTCGACAGTTCCTGACCCTTGGCGTTTATTTTCGCCTGGGCGCAGGCGAAGATCCCCTGCAGTAATATCAGCGATATTATGAGAAACTTGAGCATTCCCTATTTCCCCGGCTGTCTTGTGGAAGTGTAGGATTTGATCAGTTCGGACAGCCGTTCGCATTCCTTTATGAAATGCCCTGAAGAAGTGATTTTCGGACAGAAAAGCACTGGCCCCCGATATGACAATCTCTCAAACACCCCAAACCAGTTTTCAATGATTTTCTCAACGAGGAGGTTCCCTGCCTCCGGTTCGTATATCAAACGGACAATGTTCATATCAAATCTATACCACTTCAGCAAATCTTCAAAGTCCGTAGTTTTCTGGAGTTCATGCGGGTGGATGTCGGCCGAAAAACGTACCCCCCCGTACATGGTGTCCTTCAGGAACATGAAATAGCTTTCAGGTGTCGCTGGCGGCGCCATAGGAATCCTGGTTGGAATGCAGAGACACATATTTTCCCTATGTAGGACAGGTGTCATTTCTTTGATGAATCCGATTATAGAGTTCCTCTTGTCGGGATTTGTTACAGCAAGGTCGATGCCAAAGTCGATCGAAACGTTGGAACAGGGATATTTGGAGATATTTTTCAGGAGGATCCCAAGCTGTTTCAGGATCTTGCCGACCAGTTTCCTGTCCTGCCCGTATATGCTGCGGGCCACGGGAAGGGGCAGGGGTTCCTTGACATTTATGATCTCAAGTCCGGCCGTCCTGAATTCATCCGATATGTTTTTGATATCGATGAATTCGCCCGGTATTTCAGCGACTGAGAAAGTGGAGGAATTGACGTGGCTAAGGGTCGCCTCCCAGTCTTCCGGGCCATGCACGTAGCTTATTCCAAGCTTATTGACCAGTTTCTTTTTTTTCATAACTCCCAGCCTGAATTCCTGAGCAATTCCATGTCCAGCTTGGATTTTGCCTTCTGTCCGCCTGAAGCTTTCAGATATCTGAGGATATATTTCCCGATGATGTCTGTCTCGATGTTCACAAGATCTTCCGGCTTCCGGTCCGCAAGGCAGGTCATTTTAAGAGTCGTCGGTATGAGATGGACTGAAAAATAATCGCTTCCGGCTTCGACGACAGTCAGGGATACTCCGTCGATCGCAACACTGCCCTTTTCAACGAAATAAGGCGCCATCTCTCCAGGAAATCCAACTGACATCACCCAGTCGGCGCCTTTTTTCCTGAGGTTCCTGACCGGACACGTGGTATCTATATGGCCTGTAACGATGTGCCCGCCCATGGAATCGCCAACGGAAAGCGCCCTCTCGATATTGACTTTTGATCCATTCGGCAGGGAACCGAGGTTTGTCTTCTTCAGAGTTTCTTCGAGGACATGGAATACCATCTTTGTGCCGACAGTTTCCTCAAGTGTCAGACATGCGCCGTTTATGGCGATGCTTTCGCCTTTGCCCGGATTTTTGAGCGGGGAATCCAGTTCGATGACAAGCTTTCCGGCCTTGCCGGACATCTTCCTGTCTGCGATCTTCGCAACTGTCTGTATTATCCCTGTAAACATATATTTCCGGAGTTTTTGATGAAAACTACTGAAATATATATCATATCAGGCAATTAACCAATGTGCGCGGTGTAATGTTTGGGGGTGAAGGGCGGAGGGTAATTTGAATTATGGGATTTGTAACTTGAGATTTGAAAGAGCAAGGCAGGGATGGATTAGATGCTGTCTTGATAGGGCTTCATCTCAATCTCAATATTTTTTGTATTGCAG
>JANYBI010000445.1 GCA_025360875.1 Lentisphaerota bacterium | reverse complement strand
GCTGAAGGAGGCACGGCTTTCATATGAGGATATCAAAGGCAGGAATATTGCTGTGATTCTCGGTAGCGCAGGCAGTGCCTATCAGCATATTTATGACGGTGCGAGGGCGGTTGCGGATTCCAAGAAGGTCAAAAAGCTCAGTCCGTTCACAGTACCGCGCGTAATGGCATCATCAGCAGTTTCAAACCTTTCGCTTGTGCTTGGACTGAAAGGGGAAAGCTACGATATCAGTTCAGCCTGTACAAGTTCTGCACATGCAATCATGATTGCCGCCAGGCTTCTTGAAGCAGGCCTCTATGATATGGTCATCACCGGAGGTTCCGAAGAGACCAACTGGGTTCATGCCGTCGGATTCGATGCGATGAGGGCAATGTCAAGGAAATTCAACGACAGGCCCACATGTGCAAGCCGTCCGTTTGACAGGGACCGCGACGGTTTTGTCATGGGGTCCGGAGCCGGAATACTCATACTCGAAACTGCAAAACATGCAGCTTCCAGGGGAATCAAACCGCTCTTTGCGCTGACCGGAGTTTCAGCTAACAGCAATGCCAACGACATGGTTGTGCCTGATTCCGCTTCAAGCTGCGATGTAATGGGCATGGCCGTACGGGAAGCAGGACTTGTACTCGACGATATCGACTATGTGAACACCCATGGGACCAGCACGCCTACCGGAGATCCCCTGGAAATGGAGGCGATCAGGCTTCTCTTCGGGGAAAAATCAAAGGTGGCCATCAACAGCACAAAGTCCCAGACAGGACACATGATCGGTGCTACCGGCGCAATAGAGGCGATCTTCTGCACGATAATGATGGAGAAGAGTTTCATATCGGCTTCATTAAATCTTGACAATCCCGAGCCTCAGTTCGCCTGGGCGAATCTTGTACGTGAATGCCGACGTGATGTGACCGTGCGCCATGCGCTCAGCAACAGCTTCGGTTTCGGCGGCACGAATGCATCGCTGGTCCTTTCTCTCCTTCCGTGATCAGCCTGATGTTTTGCGGATCCGCCATCCGGACATATGAGAATGGAAAAGGAGGTTAAGATGCCAGCTTTCCGTCAATCCCCGATCTGCAAGTCCAGTCTTTTCCTGATTATCCTGATAGGCGCTATAGGTTCCGCGATATTGTCATTCGCGGCCAGCAAGCCGGCAATGCCGGCAATTAATAAGCCTGTAATGTTCAACACGCCTGAGGCTGACAGGATTCTCGCGGCCCTGCAGGTATTCCCGCCAGACAACCCCTGGAATGAGGACATATCGAAACTTCCAGTGCTTAAGAACTCCGGGGAGATCATAGCAGGCATCGGCGCTGATAAGACACTTGCATACAACCTTGACATGGCGTTTATCCTTGTGCCTGGCAACCAGAAGAAAGTTGATCTCAAAATCAATATGTATCCCGATGAGTCTGACAAAGGTCCCTTTCCGATACCCGACAATGCCCCCGTAGAAGGCTGGCCTCTGGACGGTAAGACGCTTGAGGCGGCGCAGAAAGCGCAGGATGACAGCGACAGGCATATAATCGTAGTTGATCCAGTGAACCGCAAACTTTACGAACTCTGGCAGGGCCGGAAGGCTGATACGGGATGGGAGTGCTCATGCTCAGCCATCTTCGATCTGGCCTCGAACAAGCTCCGACCTGATGGCTGGACCTCCTCAGATGCCGCAGGACTTCCAATATTCCCAGCTGTAATCCGCTTCGACGAGGTGGAAAAAGGAATGGTGGAGCATGCGATGCGTTTTACTGTGAAGAACAGCCGGAGGGCATATGCATATCCCGCCACGCATTTCGCGAGCAAAAAGACCGATCCGAACCTGCCACGCATGGGCGAACGGTTCCGGCTCCGGGCCGATTTCGACATTTCCAAATTTTCACCTCATGTGCAGGCGATCCTCAAAGGACTGAAGAAGTACGGCATGTTTGTCGCTGACAACGGTGGAGACTGGCGCATATCAGTCGCTCCCGATCAGAGGATCAGGGGGCTTGACGAACTGCGTAAGCTGAAAGGCTCCGACTTCGAGGTTGTTGCAACCACAGGCCCGAAAGAAGGTCCCCGGAAGTAAGTTGCATGCTCCACTGAATTCAAGGTTTTTTCCTGTTTCGATGAATCTGCCCAGGATATCAGGGGCAGTTTTGAAATTGCCTCAATCAAAATAAACTGCAGTTTTTAATTTTCCCCTTGCGCCCTCGGGAATTTTGATTTATAATTGTCTTAACCTGCTTATTTCACGAACAAAAGGATCTTCGTGAAATAAGCACTTCAGATGGAATCGAGTTCCCATCTGAAGTTTCGATGCGTTGTTGGAACAACTTACTCAAGGTTAACCCTG
>JANYBI010000436.1 GCA_025360875.1 Lentisphaerota bacterium | reverse complement strand
TCAGTTTTTATCACGTCCTTCAGATGGATGACTCCCACAATTCTTGAACCTCTGGATACAGACAGCGGCGTTCCTCCGTTGCGCGATATTTTCTCACATGTATTTCTTATTTCATCAGGGAAATTTCCGCCCTTCGAAAGCACCCAGGCCTTTACTGATTCATACGCACCTTTCCTGACACACGACGATTCGTCCTTGAAATCCACGCCGCTCATCCTTGTCTTTGCTGAAAAAGGCGCGAAAATTCCACCAGCCTCAGAAGGATCCTGGATTTTTAAATTGCTGCTCTTCTGGATGAACTGAACAATGGAACGTCCTTCCGGAGTTTCATCAGCATATGAGGCAATCATGGCGGATTCGGCAAGCATCGCATCGGAGATCCCTGGTGCGGGAATGAGCTCACTCGCCATCCTATTCCCGTAGGTGATAGTGCCGGTTTTGTCTATCAGCAGCACATCAACATCACCGGCGGCCTCCACGGCCCTCCCTGACGTCGCGATGATATTATGTGACATAAGACGTGAAATCCCGGAGATACCGATCGCGGAAAGCAGACTTCCTATCGTCGTGGGAATCAGACATACGAGGAGAGCTGTCAAGGATATTATTGAAAGAGACATGACGCTTCCCGATTCTTTTGCCGAATAGACCGCGAAAGGATATAGGGTGACGACCGCAACAAGGAAGATGATTGAAAGGCTCGCAAGCAGGATTGTAAGAGCAATTTCCCCCGGTGTCTTTTTCCTAGTGGCGTTCTCCACCATCAGGATTATCTTGTCAATGAAAGTATTGCCGGCTTCGGCCGTTATCCGGACGACTATCCGATCAGAAATAACCTTTGTTCCCCCGGTGACGGCACTTCTGTCGCCTCCTGACTCCCTGATGACCGGTGCCGATTCGCCGGTGATCGCCGATTCATCGATGCTGGCAATTCCTTCAATAACCTCTCCGTCTCCCGGTATGTAATCACCGGCATTGCAGATAACCCGATCCCCTTTCCGCAAATCCTGTACTTCCGCATCTTCAATTTTCCCCGACTTCAGCAGACGGTGCGCAACGATGTCCTTCCTCATCCTCTTCAAGGAATCAGCCCTGGCCTTGCCCTGGGCTTCCGCTATGCTTTCCGCGAAATTCGCAAAAATCACCGTGAACCATAGCCAGACGATGATCTGGATCGTGGCGGAATTCACATGGACCCCGGCAACAGCATTCTGTATTGCGATGAAGGAACAGAGTATCGAACCTACATAGACCATGAACATGACCGGATTCCTGATCTGCGAACCCGGATTCAATTTCACAAACGCCATAATCACAGCCGGTATCAGCATCCGGCGTGTCAACAAGCTTGTTTTCTTTTTCATAGTTTATCCTCAGATAAATTTGCCCGAGAGCATGACGAAATGTTCAAGGATAGGTCCTAGGGTCAGTGCTGGGAAATGGGTCAGGCCGCCAACGATCAGGATAACACCTATCAGCAGGCTGGCGAACAGAATGGTGTCCGTAGGAAATGTCCCTTCACTTGCCGGTATCGTCTTTTTCCCGGCGAGACTCGATGCAAGGGCTAGTACCGGGAAAATCACGCTGAACCTGCCAATCAGCATCGCCATGGATATGCAGACATTGTAGAAGACAGTATTTGCATTAAGGCCGGCAAATGCGCTCCCGTTGTTACCTGCACCTGAGGAAAACGCATAAAGGATCTCAGATAGTCCATGAGGTCCCAGATTAGCGCGTGATGCCAGCGCCGAAGGCAGCAGAACCGCCACAGAGGAGAAAATAAGAATCACCATTGAAGGAACCATGATGCCGATCATTGACAGCTTGACGTCAAGCGCCTCAATCTTCTTACCCATGTATTCCGGACTGCGTCCGACCATCAGTCCAGCTATGAATACGGTTATCACGACAAAGAGGATCATGCCATAAAATCCTGAACCCACGCCTCCGAAGATAATTTCGCCCAGCATCATATTTATCATGGGTATCATTCCTGTGAGAGGAGCAAATGAATCATGCATCGCATTCACTGCGCCGCATGAAGTAACTGTGGTCGCGACTCCCCAGAGCACTGATCCAGCCTTGCCGAAACGCATCTCCTTGCCTTCCATGGTCCCGTGCGAGTATTCCGCAATCATGGCGAGGACAATTCCGGCAACCAGAAGCGCGAGCATCGTGCCGAAAATCACATATCCCTGCCGGCGTCTTCCGCTCATATTTCCATACATAAAAGGGAATGCCGCTGAGATGACGATTAGCCCGAGCAGTTCAAGGAAATTAGAAAACTGCCTTGGGTTTTCAAAAGGATGTGCGGAGTTCGCACCGAAAAAGCCGCCGCCGTTGGTTCCAAGCTGCTTGATGGCGATCTGGCTGGCGGCCGGTCCCATCGGAATGATCTGTTTTCCCCCTTCAAGGGTCGTACATGTCACATAAGGATTTAAATTCTGGATCACTCCTTGGCTTACCAGCATAATAGCCAATATGAAGGAAAGAGGGAGAAGGACGTAGAAGATGCTCCGGGTCATGTCCACCCAGAAATTCCCCAGTCCGGGATCTGCCACCTTGGAAGGTTCATGTTTCCGGATGATGCCTCTGATCAGGACCAGCGCGCATGCCATTCCAACTGCCGCGCTCACGAAGTTCTGGACAGTCAGCCCCATCATCTGCGAGAAATAGCTTAGTGAAACTTCTCCGCTGTATGCCTGCCAGTTGGTATTGGTCACGAAGCTGACAGAAGTATTGAGCGCCAGATCCCATGGCAGATTCGCCATTTTCTGCGGATTCAGCGGCAGCCAGTTCTGGGTCACAAGGATAGCAAAAAGGAGGATTATGGAGAATACGCTGAAAAGTCCTACGGAAACCGCATATTCCTTCCATCCCATCTCGTGCTCATGTTCTATCTTTAGTATCCTGTATGTGAACTTTTCCAGTGGGCTTAGAAACGACAGGAGATGTTTCTGACCGGAAAAGACATTCGCCATATAGCTGCCAAGGAGATAGGCAAACAGGCTGAAAGCTGCAATGAACAGGACAATCTGCATGATATCGCTTAAGTTCATGGTCAGAACCTCTCCGGATAAATCATTACGAAAAACAGGTATCCCAGCAGCAGGACCGAGATAGCAAGCGAAACAATCAAAGTTGTGTCCATGAAATTTCCTCCGGCTTACCTATAATGCATGATTTTTCCCAATGCAAAAATATATCTGTTAAGAAATATCCTGAAGACGTTAAGAAT
>JANYBI010000395.1 GCA_025360875.1 Lentisphaerota bacterium | reverse complement strand
CTGTGAATAAAGTCCGCGATCTTGGCGGAATTCCGATCAGGATGCCGATGATAAGGCTTGAGAATAATGTAACACAGGCATCTTGCCTGTGGAGGGATGAGAAAAATACTCACAGGCGAGACGCCTGTGTTACATTGTTTAAGAAATTCGACTGGATAATACTAACATCACCTTCAGCGGTGAGGATTTTGATGGATTCAATCAAGGGACAATTAAGACACAGGCAAGATGTTTACCCGCCTTCGGCGGCGCCAGAGGCGACCAGGGCCTGTGCTACATTGGATTTCAGATGTCTGCCGAAAATCATCGTCTGCGGGCCGGGAACCGCCGATGAATTCCGGAAGCATGGCATAAATCCCGACGTGGAGGCTTCTGACAGCTACGGGGCCGAAGGACTTTTGAAGGAAGTTGCAAAGCATCTTGAGAAGGGAGACAAAGTTTTGCGTCTATGTTCCGACAAAGCCGGCAAGGATCTTTCCTGCGAACTTCGCAAGTCCGGTGTGCTTGTAACTGATGAGATCCTGTACAGGAACGTTCCCGTTAAATATGATAAGCTTCCGGACTTTGATGCGGTGATTTTTGCGAGCTCATCTGCGGTTGAATCGTTCCGTGACAGTTTCGGCTTGGAAAAGCTGAAGGGAAAGGATACAGTTTCAATTGGAAAACCGACACATGATACGTTGAAGAAGTTGAAATGCAAAAGCAATATGGTTCTGGCGAAGGAAGCGACGATAAATGGTTGTGTTGAATCACTCGCCTGCCATTTTGTGGCTCAGAGATTATCTGTATTGCTTTAGTGCTTTTGACGGCCACGCCGTCTTTTGGAGTGCGCTGTATAAGCAGCGCTTTTAAATTCCAAGGCAAAGCGGCGCTGACACGCCGCACTCCGAAAGATGCTACGCATCAGAAATCATCGTAGACATTAAGCTTATCGATCTTGAAACTTTCAACGGTTCTGGAAAACGACTTGTCAGAATGTGCTCTAAGCCATGCTGAGGAACACCAGAAATAATCATCTGCATTTTGTGTGACTTTGTGATGAACGGGATTCTTGTTGACGTAATGCAGTCTTGCATAGTATGACTTGTCGAACGAGATCAGCTTGTCCCAGAACTGATAGCATATCTTTCGTGAAGGCGAATTGTCTTCTCGGTTAAATTCAGTTGAAGACAATGAATGCAGATGAACAATGAAATCCTTTAGGTTTTCAGGCTTTTCCGGGGATTGGGCAATAAAGTGATAATGATTGGACATAATTGCCCACGCCTGCAGGTTCCGTTCATACTGGGTAGCTAATTTGAAGAGAAGGTTCATGAAATAGGTTCTTCGTTCTGGAGAAAGCAGGTAATGTTCTTTCTTATATGTGCCAGCTGTAACTATATAAGTTCCCTTCTGGCTGAGCTTGTGAATAGGGGCATGTGGCCATGATGTCTTTTTATTTTCTTCCATATGGTTTCCTTTTTGACAGCTATGCCGTCTTTTGGAGTGCGCTGTGTGAGCAGCGCTTTTAAATTCCAAGGCAAAGTGGCGCTGGCACACCGCACTCCGAAAGATGCTATGCATCAGGAACGGAATTAATCGCTATCATTGTTATGGCGGTATTGCAGATGAAATTATAGTAGGTAAATTATATTTGGATTTATTTAATACAACGAAACGGGCTTGGAAAATTTTAAATCGAGGTGAAATATGTTCCCATCTACCAGATTGAGACGTTACAGGAAGAACGAAGGTCTGCGGAAAATGTTTTCACAGCCGTTTCCCGGACCCGAGAAGTTTGTCTGGCCGGTTTTCGTGATCGAAGGGAAGAACAGGGAGATTCCGATTGCCGCAATGCCAGGTCAGAGCAGGATGACAATAGATGTGCTTTTGAAAAAGCTTGGTCCTGTAGTCAAATCGGGAATTGGCGGAATAATGCTTTTCGGTGTTGTTGAAGATTCAAAGAAGAGCCTTGACGGAAGCTATTCTTTCAGGAAGGATGGAGTGGTGCAGAAGGCCATTTGCGAAATCCGCAAAAATTATCCGGAACTTATCGTTTTCACCGATGTCTGCCTTTGCGCCTACACAAAGCACGGCCACTGCGGCATACTGGACAAGGACGGGGATGTCGAAAACGACTCAACTCTCAGTGTGCTTTCAAACATGGCTGTGTCGCATGCCGAATCGGGTGCGCATTCTGTGGCGCCCAGCGCGATGATGGATGGGCAGATCCTTGCGATCAGGAGTGCTCTTGCCAGAGCCGGATTCAAGGACACGCTCCTGATGAGCTACTCGACCAAGTTTGCTTCGAGTTTCTACGGGCCATTCCGCGATGCTGCATCTTCCAAACCGGGCAAGGGCGACCGCAAGGGATATCAGGCATCATTCGAGAACCTGAACATTGCGCTGAAGGAATCACATGAGGATGAGAAGGAAGGCGCAGACATCCTTATGGTCAAGCCGGCACTCTGTTATCTCGATATTATCAGCAAGGTCAAACAGAATACACTTCTTCCGGTTGCAGCATATAATGTCAGCGGGGAATACTCGATGATCATTGCCACGGCGGATCGCGGCTGGGGAGATTTGAACGGAATGGCGAAAGAATCGATCATGGCGATATCGCGTGCCGGCGCGGACATAATAATTTCATATTGGGCGAACCGATATAAGAGTATCTTTGAATCAAAGAGCTGATCCTGCTTGAAGGTTCCCTTAAGTATAAGGAAAGGAAAACTGCCATGTTGAAGTCAGTTGATTTCTGTGGAATAAAGATGACGCGGCTGATCATCGGCGCCAACCCGTTTGGCGGTTTCAGCCACCAGGACGAGGAACGTGACAAGGCAATGCTCTCGTATTATACGGTCGATCGCATCAAGGAAACCTGGAAACGTGCGGAGGCCGCCGGCATAAATACGATGGTTACCAACAATGAGACTCCACATATTGTCCAGTCCGTAAAGGAATATCTCGGTGGAGGCGGCACCCTGAATTGGATTGCGCAGGTCAGTTGCAGGACCAAGCCGGACATGTTCAAGGCCATAGATGAAGCCGTGGAGATCGGCTGCAAGGCGCTTTACTTCCATGGCGCGCTCGTGGATGACGTCTACTGCAGGAAGGATGAGGAAACGCTAAGGGCGTGGTGCAGGCATGCGCGGTCGCGTGGAGTGCCGGCCGGTGTCGCCGCCCACGCTCCCGAGGCGCATTTATGGGTGGACGGACTAGGGGTCTCGGATTTCCACGCCGTATGCTTTTTCAACTGCGGGAGTCTTCATTCGGGTAAAGGGCACAGGTTCAGGCTTGCCGACATTGGGCCGGCCGTTGAATGCCTGAACCGGATCAGGAAGCCGTGCATTGCCTATAAAATAATGGGGGCAGGGCGGATAGATCCGCGCATGGCCTTCGAATACACGCTGGAAAATATCAAGCCGACGGACGTTATGAATGTCGGGATGCACCGTGGAGACAGGGACGGCATGGTCGAGGAGAACGCTTCAATGGTCCGCGAGATTTTGAGCCGCTAATCTGGTTGAAAAGGCATTCGCCATGGCTCTTTCTCAGATCGAGTGGGTAACTTGATTAGAAAGACTGAATATCCAATATCCAACAAGGAATATCCAACCGATGAAGGGAAGAAAAAACGAACTCATTCAACAATTAGAGAAAATTAATTTTCACTTAAAAAAAACGACTGATTGGGCTTAATATTATTCGAAAATGTAGATGCGGGTAAAAGGAAAATCCGATAATTTCCTTGGACATTGGACATTCCGTGTTGGATATTGGACATTCAATTATTTTATATTCTGTGTGTTTACCCACTCAAATTGAAAACGAACCTTTGATATGCTTGCGTCTGTTATGAATATTTACCGGTCCCCTTCAGTTTTGAACAGTTCCCTGCGGATACTGTCGGCTTTCTTGAGATCTTCCGAGTGTATTGAAACTGCGATACGTGAGCCGGTGCCGAATGTGCCGCCGAACAATAACTGGAAAGGCGACATATTTTTAATCCGAAGTTCCTATAACAAGAAAACGCTTTGCCCTTTATCTTCAATGAGTTAAATCTAAATCGCCTCTTCCGGTACTGGACACATCCTATTCGAGTTTGAAGCCGAGGAGTTCAAACGCCTTGCGCTGGAGTGCCG
>JANYBI010000376.1 GCA_025360875.1 Lentisphaerota bacterium | reverse complement strand
CAAGGTGTTCGGGAAGAAAGCTTAGTATGCAGATCATGAAGAAGAGTTCAACGCTCACCAGGAGAAGGCCGACGCTCATTCCGGATTTGAGGGGAATTGCGAGGGCGAGCCATGGGGTTCCGCGGAGGGCGGCGAAGGCCGAGCGGGAATTTGCCCTTGTGTTGATCCTTATTCCGAACCAGGCGACACCGTATGAACCGAGAATTCCGAGAATGGAACATGCAAGGATCACTGCGACGTTGAAAAACGACATCTTGTTAAGGAAGCCGAAGTAATAGATCATGCAGAGGCCGATGAGCACCCATAGGATCGCAAGGAATTTTCCCTGCTGGAACAGATACGTCTTGCAGGTTTCCCATATTGTCTGTGATACGTCGGACATGGATTTATGGACAGGCAGATCTTTTGTCTGCTTGTACTGGACCCATCCGAAAACCAGGCCGATCACACATACGACAAGCCCCGCGTACATTAGTGAAAGTCCTGAAACATCGCTTCCAAGGATGTTGAAGGAGATCCGGCTCAGATCCGGAATCTTGATGTCCGCCTCTCCTGCAAGCAGGTTAGTGTTTGAACACATTGCAGCCGATAAAAACGCAGCCCCCCCTAGAAACAGTCTTTTCATATTCATTTTACCCGATCACTCCACTTGTTAAAGTATTAAAATGGATTTCAAAATTTTAGCACGGCAAACTATATGGCAAAATATGAATTTCAAAGGAAATAGTGAAATTTTTTAAAAAAATCTTTTATTCTCCGATAATCTTTTGCCATTTGGGTGCGTAATATTATTAGGGTATGTGGAAGTTTATAACCCTAGGGGGATCCCGTCTCATGAAAATTTCTGTTGCTATATTTGCTTTTTCGTTTCTGTCCTGCAATCTGGCGTTCTGCGGCGCCGACACCAAGGGGAAGGAGGTAGAAATTATCCTGCAGGATAGGGATACCTTGATATCCAAGGCCAATGACGCGGCCGTGAAAAAGCTCGAGGCGATCATGATTACCAGGACGAAGAAGGGTGACCTCGACGGAGCCCTGGCTGTCAAAGCTGCAATGGTGTCAGGGAAAATAATGCAAAAGTCGTACCCGCCCTCAAGATAGGCGGGCTCAACTGGGAGGACCAGAAACCGCAATACTGGGTCCTGAAGAACGGGAAATGGTATATAGGCGACGAGAAGGAGCTGGTTAATTTCAAATGATATAAAAATTCAACCTGCTGAATTTTTATTTGCTGTCCAGTATCCTGCGGATTTCCTTGGCAATCACGTTGATGCGATGGGGTTTCGGAATAAAACCAGCAGCTCCCTGTTTGAGAATGTCATTGACTTCCTCTTCCGAAACGTAACCGCTTGAGAGAAGTATCTTGGCCTTGGGATCGATGCCCCTGATCTGATAGAAGGTGCTGTGCCCTCCCATTTTCGGCATGATCATGTCCAGTATGACCATGTCAATCTGCTTGGGGTTGTTCTTGTAGATCTCAACGGCATCAAGCCCGTTTTCAGCGAGGATGACAGAATATCCGAGGGTCTGGAGAGCCTCAATCATGAAATCCCATATCGCTTCCTGATCATCGACCAGAAGGATTGTTTCCGTTCCGCCAGGCAGTTTTTCTTTTGGGTTTGCCATGTCTATTCCTATATAGTTGTTTTAACATTATACTTTATAAGCATCTTTTTCAAATGCGAAGCTTACAAGCATATCTGATTTTTTTGGCACCTTCAAGGCTTGTTGCAAATATTCAGGATGATAAATTGGACTTGAAGTCGCGTTAACAGACTGGGAATTACAGAAACTGACGGTACATTGTTCACTTCCTCTTAGAGTACAGGAATAGCCTTCATGGAAAGCAATTTAGACAACGACAGCAATTCCGGACAGTATCAGACTTCTGCATCCGCCTATTCCAAAAATATCTCCGGGAATGACTATCATTATACCGAGCCCGCCTTGTGGCAGCGGGTCAAGAAACTGATTGTACCGATAGGCGCCGTGCTTCTGCTTCTGTTGAAATTCGCTGCAAAGCTTAAATTCCTGATTGTGCCAGTTATAAAATTCTTTCCGCTCCTGCTCAAAACCGGCGGGACAATGCTTCTCTCAATCTGGTTCTACGCTATGAATTGGGGCTGGAAGTTCGCTGTCGGGTTCGTATTGCTGATACTGATACACGAATGCGGACATCTTTTGGCGGCGAAACGTGTAGGCCTGAAGGTAGGCGCACCTGTTTTCATACCGTTCATGGGCGCTTTCATAGCACTTAAGGATGCGCCCAAGAATGCATGGATTGAAGCGCAGGTAGCTATCGGTGGCCCGTTGCTTGGAGGAATAGGAGCGCTTGCATGCCTTGTAATATAGGTTCTTTCTTAAAATGAGTGGGTAATATCGCATACCCCCTCCGTATTGGTTTATATTGTATTCCATCATTCAAAGAAATTCAATATCATAGATGAGGATGGAAAAGAAATGGTAAAAGAACTGTTTGAAAAGGCGCTTGG
>JANYBI010000358.1 GCA_025360875.1 Lentisphaerota bacterium | reverse complement strand
TATCGTTGCAAACGGATATATGTGTCCCGACTTGATGAAATGACCTGTATTCGCGCTTATTGCGGCGACGAAGAAGAATGTTATGCAGATCAGGCATACACCAAGGTATTTGCCTATCAGATATTCAGTTCTCCTTATCGGTTTGCCGACGAGAATCATGATCATCCTTGAATCAATGTCCCTGGGGATGTCGGTCGCGCCCGCAAAAATTCCCAGGAGAAGAGTCATGCATGTTATGAACAGGAAGCTTGTGAGTGGAGCTGAACCTGAACCTGAAGATATCAGTTCAGAAAGGATGATATTATCCTTCTGGATGGAAAGAGCTTCCATTTCCGACATGGCATAGGCGGCGCCTGCGGCGAATACGAACAGCAGGAAGAAAGCCGGATCCTTCAGTTTCCTGAACGTAAGTTCCGCTATTGCCAGAATTCTGTCTCTCATTGCTTGACCTGCGCTTCCATTTTTCTTGCCAGTTCCTCGTAGATAGGAGGTTTTGTCAACGCCTTGTCTATTAGAAGGCCTGCCTTTTCAAGCATATTGCTGTCACCGTTCTTTAACGCGATTTCTGAAATCTTCTCATAGAGGGAGATATAATCCCTGTAGGGAGGTGTTTCATTGAGCAACGGTTTCAGATAATCCTTGATGACGGGTACTTGTACGTTCTTGCTTTCAAGGGTGAAAAGTCCATTGTTCCATATCTCGTAACGGGAATGCTGGGGGCATTTGGCTATGAATTTCTGATAATCCTTGATTGAGATCGAGAATTCAGGCCTGCTGTCCATAAGAAAATATGAATATGCAGGATAGGATTCAGGGATCTGCGGGAGAGTCAATATCTGCCTGTAGAGTTTTTCCTGCTCCCTCTTGTTGTCTATCGCGACCGCAAGATTGTTGATCGCCTTGACCTTTTCCGTGTCATTGGAGGCGTCCCTTACGGCATCCTTCAGATTTCCTATTTCAAGACTTTTCCTTGCGCTGTTCCGTATGGATGCGGGCAGCTTTGAGAGAATTGTCTCGGCGTTGAACTTCGGTGTTTTCAGCTTGCTCAATGCCGCCTGCCTGAGAACCGATTCGCTATAGAAATATAAAAAAAGAGCCGCAGCAAATGTGATTGATACGGCTCTTCCTGGGTTTCTCATTTTATCAGACCGCTATTTTTTCTCCAGAGCAGGTGCTGGAACAGGAACTTCTTTTGCAGCTCCACATGCACTGCAATGGGAACCTTTCATTACGACGCCGCACTGGGGGCATGTGCCGTAGACGACGACCTTTTCCCCGCAGACGGAACAGAATTTGTCCCCTGGCGCATATATCGACAGGCATGCGTCGCAGTAGTTCTGCCCCTTGAGATAGTTGGTTTTCACATATGCTATCGTGTTGAGGATATTCTGGTTGTCAGGATAGTTCTTCTTGAGGCTGGCGGCCTGCTGGAGAATCTTCTGGTTCAAGTCCTTGACTGAATTGATAACGATCGAGAATCCAGAATCTTCAACGCCGTTGCCCATCCGCATCTTCGAGGAGCTGAGGGCTTCATCTATCCATGCGCAGATAAGAGCATGTTTCTCATTTACGATGGTGATGTTTTCCTTCCACTTCTTGTTGACGAGCTTCTCAGCCTTAGCCCTCATGAGGGATGATATCACATGCGGTTCCGGTGGAGAGCTGCGCCTGGCGGCAGTCTCGAAAAACCACTGTGAATCCGCCTTGATCTTGCTGATGAGCGCGGGAAGCTTGTCCTTGGGAACGTTGTGGTTCATCACAAAACCTGCGAGGAACGGAATTTTCCAGTTCGACGAGAGCCTTGGATTGTCTGTTCCCTGCTTGAGCAGTTCAACGGCCTTGTCCGATGCCTTGATGGAGATCATCAGTGCGCCGATTTCATATGCCTTCTGGAAGTCAGGATCGTTCCTGAGTATTTCAGAAAGCCTGTTGTAGACCTCATCAACGTTCTGGTCCTTGATCGAGTCGATAGAACCGCAGTAGTTGATGAAAAGCATCCACTGGACGTCGGCGATGAACTTGTTGAAGCCGCACATGGCCTTGCTTGAAGTCCTGGCTTTGCCCTGGCTCGTTGCAAGCGTTGAAGCGATCATTGAACCTGCTGCGGCCGCTATGACAATAACTAAAATATGTACTATGAGTGATTTTTTCATATTTGTATACCCCCCCTTATTTAAGATCTTTGTAGCTGAAGATGAGACTTGCTACTGCTGTTGCAAAAACACTGAACACGATTCCCCATATTATGGCGATGATGATATATCCCCAGCCAATATGGACGCCGTAGACCGCTTCAGCCCGGAGGTTGAAGAGGTTGAGATCCGGGATAATTCCTCCATAGAGGAACTTGACCTTGCTCAGCGCAATCGAAGAATGCGCGAACCAGATTGCTATCACGGTTGCAGTCGCGGCGAGAAATTCAGGCGCGAACACTGAGAAGAAAACCGCGATTGACGACATCGGTATGACGCTTGCCATGACAAGGATATGTCCCTTAATCATTGATCCGCTGATTTCGTGGAATGCCGAATTGAATACGAAGACAAATCCGACGGTTATAAGGCCGGTGATTACAAAACCGGTTATTATAATCCCAACCAGCTTCCCGACAAGATATTGGGTTCTTCCAAGCGGTTTTGAAAGTAGAGTGGATGCCACGCCTTCCTTCAATTCCTTGGGAATCTCAAATGTTATTGAGACTGTTACAAGGATTGCCGCGATTGTGTTGAGAACCAGTGAGATGTCCATCATCAGCTGCTTGTGCATTCCCAGCGAGAGAATGTCATAGTTATAAGCGCTTCCGATTAGAATCAGTACGCAGATAATCAGGAAATAAACTACCCTCATCCTGAGAATCCTTTTCCATGTACCCCCGGCTATTGCCATTATTTCTGTCATTTTTAAATCCCCTTCCCCTCTATATTTCTATTTATATACTAAAAAAGACGCATCTAATCTATATAATTTGTTGTGCATTTTCAATCTTTCTGAAAAAGAAATCTTCAAGATTTTCACGGGACGGGGTGATCGTCATGGCCTTGGGATTTTGTTCAGCAAGAGCTTTTATCCTCTTTGAGAGTTCCGGTTTGTTCTGGAATACAAGCTCCCAGCTGCCGTCGGAAAGACGTATCGTGCCGGTCGCCTCAGGGAGAAGATCCTTTATGATCTCGTCCTCGCCATGCTTCACATTGACCCTGGAACCCGTTTCGGAGAGCAGATCCTCAAGTTTGCCAAAGCATAGCAGGTTGCCCTGGTAAAGTATGCTTATCCGGTCGCACATCTTTTCAACATCGGAAAGTATATGGCTTGAGAAAAATACGTTTGTGCCACGGTTCTTCTGCGCGAGGATTATATCCTTGAGTTCCTGCCGTCCATGCGGGTCAAGGCCTACAAGCGGTTCATCCAGGATGAGGAGCTTCGGTTTATTGAGTATCGCCTGCGCAATTCCTATCCTCTGCGTCATTCCACGTGAAAATCCGCCAAGCTTCGTATATAGGTGCTTGGACATCTTGACCGTGTCTACGACCTCCTCGATCCTCTTTTTCCTTTCGGCCGAGGGGATTCTCAGCAGCTTCGCGCATATGTCGAGGAACTCATAGGCTGAAAGATAGGGGCTGAAGACAGGATTGTCGGGGAGAAACCCGATGAGCCGCTTGATCTCCAGATTGTCAGGCGGCTCCCCGAAGAGTAGCGCTTCCCCGCCCGAAGGTTTGATAAGATCCATCAGGAGCCTGATGGTCGTCGTCTTGCCCGCTCCGTTCGGTCCAAGGAATCCGAAAACTGATCCTTCCGGTATCTCTATGGACAGCTTGTCCAGCGCAGGTTCCTTTTTCTTCCAGAAGAGAGCACCGTAGTATTTGGTGAGTTCCTTCGTTTCAATTACGTTCATTTTTTAAAGTCTTTGGAATTTTATTGGTATTTAATTGTAGGTAATATAATTTACTTTTCTGCAA
>JANYBI010000350.1 GCA_025360875.1 Lentisphaerota bacterium | reverse complement strand
CTGCAGAACTTCAATGCCGTCCCCGGAGACGCTTTCTTCATAAGCGCAGGAAGGATCCATGCCATAGGGGGAGGAAACCTTCTCCTGGAAATCCAGCAGAACAGCAACACCACCTACAGGATCAGCGACTGGGGAAGGCTGGGCGCGGACGGAAAACCCCGAGATCTCCACATAGACAAGGCGCTGGAATGTATCAATTTCACCGACAGGACTTCTCCAAGGATCGCCGGAGTTTCGAGTTTCTCCGACCATAACCGGAAATTTCCTATAATCAACAGATGTCCTTTTTTCCGCATCGACGATCTTCGTCTTGTGGAAAGATGGCCTGACAGCACCGACGGCAACAGTTTCCATCTGATCACCGCCGTGAACAATCCGGTCACAATCAGCCGCTACGACTTGTCGGTCAAGGTAGAGATGGGGGCCACGTGCATGATTCCCGCATCTTTCGGAGACTACAGCATAATCATTGAAGAGGGCAGGGAGACAACTGTCATAAGGACTACGCTCTAGGCAGCTTGAAGCTGCCTACCCGATCTTTCCTATTTCATCGTACATCGCAATGATGTTGTCAGGTCTTACATTCGGCTGGAGCGAGTGCGACGGGGCGAGGATGAATCCTTCGGGTCCAAGCTGTCCGACGCGTTTGCGGACCTCTTCCCGTACCTGTTCAGGCGTTCCGTGTGCGAGAGTCTGCTGCGTATCTATTGCTCCATGGAAACAGAGATCTTTTCCGAAATTGCGTTTGATCTTTTCCGGATCCATTCCGGCTGCGGAGGTCTGGATCGGGTTAAGAACGACAACACCCGCTTCTATGAACTGGGGAATCATTTCAAAAATTGCGCCGCATGAATGATGATAGCCGAGCGCGCCATGACGCTTCCCGAGATCATAATGCCTCTTCAGGCTTGGCATGAAGAATTTGGCTATGGCCTCAGGGCTCATCATAAGTCCGTTCTGGGTGCCATAGTCGTCACCGCATGCGATCAGATCGACCATGCCGGGATATTTCTCCAGGAGGATCTTGAGACAGGAAAGCGTGAACTCCTCGACCTTGGCAACAATGGCTTCGACAATCTCCGGATTCAGAAAAAGGTCCATCATGAATTTCTCAAGTCCCCTCATCGCCCATGGGACACCGAAAGGACATAGGTAGCTCCCGTCCATGACAACGCGGTTTTTCTTCCAGGAAGCAATATCGAAGCCCGGTGGAATATCTGGGAAGATAACCTCTTCCGGCCTTGGCCAGTCATGACGTTCCACATCGGCAACGGTTTCAGCGTCGGCCAGAGGATGTTTCGTTATCTCCCAGTAAAGGGCTCCTCCTGCCTCCTGTACTTCCCGTCGGACTCCCCAGATGTCGATACTGGCATTGGGATTGCCAGTTTCGTAGCGCTTCTGGCGTTCCGGCATCTGCGGCCCATTGCCAAACGCCGACCATGGCGAATCGAAGCGGTTGCACTTGAAGTAATCGCTGAGATCCGTATCATTGGCAAGACCCAGATATTTCCTGAGACCCGATACGGTCTCTTCCCGGGCGTCAAAAGTGAATGGAATCCTCGCCGACTTTCGCCGGTGGACCGCATCTATCAGATCCTGTCTATTGTCCATGATTCCTTCCGATTGTAGATTTTATGGGTTCCTTAATAAATTTGGGTGAATTCCCGGTCTATTGGCCATACTCCTGCGGAGGACGCTCTAAGCAGCTGAACTGGAAAGGAAAGTCCTGATGATTCTCTTCCTTTCTTCGAAGCCTATGCAGCTTTTGAAATATTTTTCCTTTCTGACAGCCTGAGAACGTGTTTGGTGTTCCTCCCAGTATACAACAATTGGATTCTTCAAGTTTCGTGACCAATGTCCAAGACCAGATTTATGTTCATGATAGCGCAGGATGAGATTGTTAGTCTGGCCGACATAGCTTTTTTGCGTGACAGGACAATAAAGGATATAGACAAATATGGTCATATGAAAAATGGGGTGAATGAGGGGACTTGAACCCCCGGCCTCTTGGGCCACAACCAATATGTACAGACTCAAGAGGATTTGAAAACACGTCAATTTTAGCCTCATAATCAGTCTTTTGCTCTGTCCCGCTCCAAATCTCCCAAATGGCCTAGAATGCAAAATAATTTACACATAATTTACACATTTTACGGCCTGTAATTCAGTGCTAAAAGTCATAACGATAGCTTGTTTATCTTTCTTTTCTACTCGCCTACTTAATTTTTTCCTTAGATCGGTCATAATATCCTGGTGGCTTCCATAGCTGCCGGTGTTCTTTCAAACTTTTATAACGGCCGTAATCGGCCCCAACAACGTTGGTGGCTGGCTACGGGCGCATGCGCTCTGCCTGGCCGCCTTATACGAAAGGCAGGCAAATATGAGCCCTTCAGCAGCTCTAATGCTCGAAAAGGAGATTTACCCTATCATCAGGAACACGGTTCCCAGGACAGTCAGGCCTATGGGGTCCGAAGACTCGGCTGAACTTGTCCAAGATGCCACTGCTTCAGCCGCCGAGATGGTCGAAGCCATGGAAAAGGCCGGCAAGACTCCGCTGCCCCACAGCATCGCCTATTACAGCATCCAGCGCACCAAGTCAGGTCGCAGGTCATACGGCGACATCCGCTCAGACGTGATGAGCCCCGGCTTCCAGATGGACAATGACGGTGCTGTCTGCTCCATGCAGGAACCCGCCGGCGATGACGAAGACCTTACCATCGGCGACGCCATAGCATCCAAGACAGAGGATACAGCATCAAAGGTTCTCCGGCAGATTGACTGGGACGCATTCCTTGCCACCCTCGATGCCCGTAAGCGCAGGATTGTCGAAGAACTGATGATGGGCTTTGGTACCGGCGACATCGCCCGGTTATTCTCAGTGTCAGCGGCGAGGATAACTCAAATCAAGCGCGAAATAGCCCAGGATATAAGGGAGTTCATGGGTGACAATATCCTTGTGGATGCCGGCCAGGAGTCAGTATGGGAGCGCGACATCCGCTGCCTGCGCGGGAAGAATGAGTGGAAGCACATGAAGCTGGACCGCATCGATGATGACCCCGGACTCCTGCATGCACAGCAGGCTATGTTCGGTTAACGATAGGCACTGGTGCCGGTACAGGAATGCGGGGCGGTATCCTAACGGAATGCCGTCCTGCGTCCAGTACTCTTCTACAAGCATTATAGCCGGACAATGGGTCCAGCCCATTCCGGCCAAGCATTTTATTTCACAGGTGATGACATGTCTTCCAAACAATATAATTCAGACAAAGAGCTTTCAGCCGCAGGAATGGTCGCAGGGATCGGGTTCCTGATACTTTGCGCATTTCCAAGCTGGATACTCGCAGGTGCGCTTATGGCATTCGTGTATTTCGAATTAAGCCGCAGGAGGGGCTCGCCTTAAAAAGACACCGCGTCTTTTTTTAGCTATGGCCTGCCGTATTATGTCAGTGGAACTCCTCATCCTTTTCATATCATGTATTTTACCTGCATGATTCATTTTAGCGTTCCTGGATCCTTTCCGCGATCCTTGAGAGGGACAAGGTCTGCATAATGCCGTGTGCCCGAAGCGTTACGGCTCGTAGCATACACTGACGAGATGAAAGTGATATCGGCCTTCTTTGCGCCACAGGCAGAAGCCCTCTGCCTTGTTCAGGCATCTAAAGCATCCGGAATCTGCCTGCGCCTCCACCAGACGAGGATTTATTTCATATCCCTCTTGACATGCATTAACGTTAATGTTATAATTAATGTGAAATGAAATTTTAGGTGGCGGATTCTTGAAATGAATATTGCGGCAGCAAAAAACAAGTCAAGGCGCTTGCGCGGGAACGTGACGCTCAAGGACATCGCCAGGAAGTACGGCGTCAGCATGGTCACCGTTTCTGCGGCCCTTCGTGGCGACCGCAGGCAGGTCTGCGAGGAAACCGGGGAGAAGATAAGGAAGCTTGCCGACAGGATGGGCTATGATCCGTCGGCTACAGCCTATGCGCGCCGCCTCCGCTACTGCGCCTCATCGAAGAACATACTGAACCATGTGGTCGGCATCGATTTCGCCTGGGACTACCTGGACAGCCCGTATTTTGCAAGGCTTTTCCAGCCTCTAGGCAGGGAGCTCACCAGACATGGCTATTCCATCCTGACGAACTGGGCGATCAATGAGAAGGATTCAAGGCTGCCATGTTCGTTCGCCAGAGGCGAGGTAGACGGAGTCTTCCATATCAGCGGAACAACTTCAGACATGCTTTTGTCAAGGCTCCGCGAGGAGCCTGGCTTCGGAACGCGTCCCGTAGTATCCATCTTTGAAAGTCTTCCCGGATGCTCGAACATACTGATTGATGATTATTCCGGGGGACGGCAGATAGCCGAGCACCTTGTTGCGGCCGGGCACAAATCGGTATTTTATCTTGAGAGCGACAACTACCAGCATGTCCTGAGGATCAGGGGCATGAAGGATGTGATGCGCAAAGCCGGTCTTGCGGGAACGATGCATCCTGTTTTCTTCAAGCTCGACCATCTCGGCCGTTCCTTTGCCTCGATGAGGAAGCAGTTTGAGGCGTTCCCCGAATGCTCGGCGATCTTCTGTTCGAACGATGTGAATGCTATTGCAATTTACAACTGGTTTGGTGAGACGGGTATTAATGTACCGCAGAACTTCTCGGTTGTCGGATTCGACAACACGCATGAGCTGCGCGATGAAAGTGGACGGAACATCCTCACGACCGTCGAGATTCCGCTCGAGGAAGCAGGCCGCATGGCCGCTGAAATGATGATTTCACGCATCGAAGGGCGCGAGACCGGGGAGAGTACCTTGACTTTGCCGGTGAAACTGATTCCCAGAACCTCAGTTTCAGCGCCGGCTCCGGAAGGACGAACGCGGCCTATTGCGAATTCAACAACACATTATAAATAAATGGAGTGAAAAATTATCATGAGGCTCGCAGTGCGCTTCAGATCTGTGATCATTTGTTCCGCGATTATGGCGGTGTCGATTTATTTCATGGCAACACCTGTGCAGGCCGGATGGGAAGCGCCGCTGCCGAAAGGGAAGGACACGCTGATCCACATCCCGCGAATTGCGAAGCCGCCTGTCATAGACGGCACTATTGACGAGTCCGAGTGGCGCGGAGCGGCCGCGGTCAGCGGCGTCGGAGGCTGCATGGACAACCAGCTATATGCCAGGCCTACGACCTTCTTTCTCGCCTGGGATCCGGATCATCTCTACATGGCGATCCGCGTCTGGGTGCGTCCCGGCTACAAGCCCGCCGTTTCCGGAAGGCTGTCGCATTCCGCGCCCGTCTTTGATGATTGCGCCGAGTTCAACTGGCAGCCGAGCGGCAAGAATGTCGCTCCCGGCCGTACGAGCAGTTCCTACAAGTTTCTCGTGAACGCCATCGGTGTTGACGGCGACTTCCAGCGCGTAGCCGTAGGCCAGCAGTTCAAGAACTGGAATCCGGAGTTCAAGACCGCGGCGCGGCTTACCGATACTGGGACTGCCCCGCTCGGAGGCCGCTGGCTTGAGATGGAGTTTTCAAGCACGTTCAAGGACTTCGAGCTTACCGGGCCTCACCAGGCCGGTGACGTATGGCGCATGATGCTAGGTTTCAATCATATGTATATTGACTGGTCGCAGGGGCGCATCCCGGCCACCAGCAGCTATTTCGATGCAGGCGGCTTCCCCGTGTGCGTCCTGGTCGAGGACGAACCCGTCGTACAGGAGCTGATGGAGACGTTGCCGGGCCCGATGGACGGCATGGCTTCGGTCGCGTTCAAATTCCTCAATCCTACCGCCCAGAAGGCCAAGCTGACCGTCCAGGCACGTTATACCGAGTTCACAAAGGCGTCCAAGGACGCTCCCGAGGTTGAGTCGGAACTGCTGAAGAAGGAGCAGTCGGTCGAGATCGAAACAGGAAAGACAGGTGAAATCGTCATCAACGAGAAATACCCGCGTGAACGTGCAAAATCCAAGGGGGCTATTTTCTACCAGGTATCCCAGGGCGAACGGGAGCTGTTCCGATATTTCATCTACATGCCTGAGAGTTATCCGAAATCGGTGTTCGAGCCGTTTCCGAAATCCTCAAAGGCGTTTCCCGTGGACGGAAGCTTCAATCCGGTGCGGAACACGTTCTGGCTGACGGCAGACGCGTATTATCTGGATAAGCCCGACGACGCCAAGCAGGTGCGCTACCGGGTTGTGAAGCAGGGAAGCGACAAGCCTTTTCTCGAAGGAACAATAGATAAGCCGATGACAAATTTCTTCAGGCGCCTTCTGCAGCTTCCTGCGGATCTCGCACCCGGAGAATATGCGGTGGAGACCTTCATGCGCTTGGCAGATGGCAGGGAACTTGGACCGGAACGCGCAAACTTCAAGAAGCTTGACGAGGCCAAGGAGTTCTCCGCATGGTGGAACACGAAGCTGGGCAATGTCGACAGGGTAATCTTCCCGTTCAAGGCGATCGTGCGCAAGGATGCCGAGGTCTCGCCGGCAGGCAGGACTTACAGGCTTGACGCCATCGGGCTTCCTGAGGAGATTGTTTCAAACGGCAAGCCTGTTTCCGCAGGGGCCGCCAGGATTGTGGTTGTCAAGGACGGCAAGGAAATATCCGTTCCTCTGACGGGAATGCCGAAGTTCACCGAGACCACCGACTGGCGCGTCTCCTTCACTGG
>JANYBI010000347.1 GCA_025360875.1 Lentisphaerota bacterium | reverse complement strand
GATCTTCGTCCGCAGTGTATATTCACGGACTGACAAGTAACTCAGAATACGGGACTCTCAAGTTTCCTTATAGAACCATTAAAAATTTACAGTTTCCTCAATTAGTGCCTGCTCGAAAAGGGGTAGCACAGACATTCCTGTCTGTGATTGAAAATGAAATTTAAACCCACAGACAGGAATGTCTGTGCTACTTTTTAAAACAAATTTCATTTTGAGATTGCCTTTTCGATCACTGTCTATTTGGGATCGATAATTGCCAGCCCGAACGGATACTGGACTTCGGCAACTTTTCTCTTTTCCCCATTGGCCGCAGAGATCCTCACGATCTCATTGTTCCCGCAATCACCGGCAAGGATGTCATGTGTCTGCGGATCAGCGATCAAAGCCCTCGCCTGGAATGGCGCAGCTACTGAAGGAGATGCCGCCTTCTTCTGGACGTCAATCGGGAAGAGAACCCATTTTTCAGTGTCGATCGCGCCTATCTGCCCTTTGCTGTCCATGAAGAGCGCCGACGAATATTCGCTCGTGTTTATCTTGTCAGTAATTTCCCCCTTCTGCAGATCTATGCAGGCGGTAAACTTGCGCGTTGCAGCAAGAAGTGTCTTGCCGTCCTGGCAAAGGAGAACGGACTCGCCCAGATTTCCCAGCGGAATGGTCCTCTTGACTTTGCGGCCTGCCAGGTCAATTTCGCTTATATTGCATCCGAAGAAGTTTGCGGTCCAGGCAGTGGCGCCGTCTTCGGACAGTGCGATGGAAACCGGATAGACATCTCCAAGTTCAATGGTTCCGGTCTTTTCGAATTTTGGAATGGCGATTACATCGAGCCTTCCCGAACCCTCGCATGCGACGTATAGCTCCTTCCGTTTGGAGTTATAGGCCAGGCCCATGGGATGATGACCGACCGCAACACAGGCCACCTGTTTCCCAGTTTCCAGGGAAAAGGCCTGCACAGTATTTCCGGTGAAGGAACTGGCCGCCACCCAAAGTCCATCTCCCGGATTTTCAGCCGGAATGGAAGCGGGGTTATACCTAGGATATGAGAATGCAGTCATTGATTCTATCGCCTTATAGAAGTTGAGATCCGCAGCATCTTTCGTCCGTGCCGCATCTTCCTGAGAGAATCCGAGGGAACGCAGCAGAGCCAGTGCAAAGAGACGTCCGCCTTCCCTGCCAGGATGCCATTGGCTGCCCATCAGGCTCTTGCGATCAAGTCCGGCACGCGTGAAAGCTCCGAAAACATCGGCGCATGGACATTCCATTTCCTTGGCAAGAGCAATTATTTCCGCCGTTTCAACAGCCATTGTAGCATCAAATCCCCTTGCACGGTCAGGAGTATGGAAATACTGCCCGTTTGCATCTGCTCCAGGGATCATTCCCGAAGGAGTGGCGCATAGGACATTGATGCCGGCGCGCTTCAGGCGCGTGACGATCTCCCTGTAATTTTTAATGAACTGGTCCGGCGCGATATGCACGCTGTCATTGACGCCGAAGGCTACAATTACCCACTGGGGATGCAAAGCCAGCACGTCAAGCTCCAGGCGTTCGAGACCTTCCATTGTACGGTTCAGCGCAATTCCCGCATTATATATGGTAAAGACTTCATCAGGATAGGCAAGTTTGAGAAGCCTGACAAAATGCTGGGCATAAAATCCCTCCTCCGTTATGGAATCCCCAAGCATTACGATCCTGTCACCATTCTTCAGCAGCAGCTTCTGTCCATCCTTGCGGGCAGCCGTGGCTGGAGCGGCGGCAAGTGGCGGCGGCACCTCGTCAATACTGACAGCGTCGATCCTTATGCTGTGTCCGACAAAACGTTCGTTCACGCGGTTCATGTCACGCATGCGCTGTTCAGGATATAAACGGAATTCCAGCGTGTGGTTTCCGGTGGCGAGCTTGACAGGTCCCTGTTCATGCAACGAGCCATTTTCCGATGCCGTGACAATCCGTTTTGACAGCACAGGCACTGCTTCGCCGCTGTCAATCGCCATGGAGTAGCGGGAATACGTCCTGTTTCCTGAACCCGCCCCTTTGATCATTATCCGATACATGCCGTCCTTCTTGACTTGGAACTCGTAGGCTACAAAGAAGAACGCCTCTCCCGCAGGAGACGGATCAGCGGATTTGAATACGAAAGTCTTATTGGTGATACAGCCTGCGACATTTGGAATATTTGATTTGGCCACCTTGGCCAGATCAATTGAGATGCTTCCGTCATCCGCACCGAAGACTCCTCCCGAAATACTGATACAGGTAATAGCTGTCATGATTGTCATCCTTGTATACTTATACATTTTATCTTCTTCTTTCTTTTATAAAATTTCGAGCAAAATATCTTCTAATGTACTTCTTCAATTCGTAAATCATCAAACCAAGCGGTGCCCTTTCCCGACAGGACAAGTTTTGGAAGCACATAGGCATCGTCAACATTGTCCAGAACCGCATCAACCATCGTCCAATCGCCGCTTCCCTTTACATTGCGCGACTTGGCAGTATTGATGATATTGGTTGAAGCATATCTATAAGTGCTCAGTTCCAGACAGGCAAATTCTTCCACTGATTCGGCCCTGATCCATCCGCTTAACCGATAGCTTGTCCTCGGCTTGACCCGTACCACTGCACATTTTGTGAACAGCTCGTTGCGTTTCCCTGCGGCAGTTCCCGAGAGCCTAAGCGAGAAAGAGTCGGCATGGCCAATATTACGATCCCATGCGCAGTTTTCTTCGCTGTTGGCGGATACGACGAATATCGGGCAGTCCTCCGGCTTGTTCAAATCAACTTGCGCGTCAAATGAATTGACACGGTCCACATAGAACGGAAGAACGTAATTGGTACGTGGCAATTTGTCGAGCTGTTGAAGATCCGATGCCTGTTCCATGAGCTGCTGCGCCAGATTTTTGCCGGCGTTCACAACTTCAACCTCCATGTGGAAATGGAAGAAACCGTCGGAACCGAAATTCTCCACCCCTGCATCGCCCCATAGGATGTGTTCATCAAACAGGCATTCGCACAGGGCGCCTCTCAGAGGAGTATTGCTTTTGTGAACAAGGACGAAAGGATTGAATGTGGCGTTTGCGGCATATCCGACCCAGGCTTCCGGGGACTTATAGTTGCGCCGCGACCAGAACCAGTTGTCACAACTGACAAACAGCGCATTTGAATGCACGAAGCGTCTCAATTGCCCGTCTGTGCTTTCCCAGACGCTATGCGTCCAGCGGCGGCGTTCCGCTCGATCCTCCACCGCGCCTGCAGCCATCAGATTAAAAGGTTCAAATCCATAGAAATCTCTTTTCCGCGCGTCGATAGTCCAGCTGAAACGGTATCGATGCCAATCAGGATCATAACATATTCGAAATCGCCAAGTACATTCCTCCTCGGATGGAGCAGTGAGATGAAATGACATTTCGAGTTCTTCGCCGGACTCTTTTCCCAAATCTATCCTTGTGTTTGTGCCACTTTTACGAGTCCAGGCTTCAGGCCATCCGTGCTTTCCCATGTTGATATATGTATTGTGCATTGTGTGCAAGTCTATTACCTTGTCGAGAGGCTCGGTATTGTGGATGATTGGTTCCTCCCAGGGTGAAAATCTCCAGATGTCGAAAACGACATTCTGCACCAGCACCATGGCGATATCGATATCGCCGTCAAAAATGCGCCAGCCCAAATCTTCCCGTCGGATGTGAAAGCGGGGACTGTATTGTCGCGGTACATCTTTTGAAAAACTATTCACAATCTGATCAAAGTACATTATCGCTACGTTCCTTAATCTGTTTCGCCTCATATCAATTTCCTGAAATATCACCTGATAAAAATCACATGTCTCCGCCTGTATATGTCCATACATTTCCTGTCGAAGATACGTTGAAAAAACCTGTTCCGCCGCCACTGCCATTTTTGGGCCGGTTTGTGAAATTTGTGCCCCCCTTGTTCGGGAGCCAATGCGAGGAACCGTCCAGTATTAACGCGGAAATCCCATCCGGGATGTCCCTGGTAGTATGACAGGTCACCCATTCATTCGCCAATGTACTTGTATAGTTAAAAGTACAAGCGACATAGATCGGGTTTCTCTTGATATTCTCTGATAGCTTACCCCATCCGCCCACCCATCCGGGTATTCCGGTATTCACGCATCTGTACGGGCCGCCATTATTTGTATCGTTGGACATATTGAAGACGTAGCCGGTCCCGGTAAAAGTTCCGGCTTTCATTTTCGGAATGGCGCGTGCAGGATCATACCATGAATCGATACCGGAACCCGAATTGAATTTTGATGCCGGACAGAAGAATAAGTTCTCGTTAAGCTGGTACGTCGCATACAGGCGTCCAAGCGGTGCCAGGTCTGCAGGATTAGAACTGTCAACCAGACTGTCACCGCGCCAGTAGACGCCAACAGGACGGGGAGACGGGAGAAAGTCGTTATAGTCGCCGACATACATGACGAGTGTAATGCCAAGCTGCTTGAGGTTGCTCCCGCAAAGGCTTCTCTTCGCCATTTCCCTCGCGTTCTGGAGGGCCGGAAGAAGCATGGCCGCAAGAATCGAGATAATTGCGATCACGACCAACAGCTCAATGAGCGTGAACGCTCTTGAGCTTGCCTTCGCCCTGCGGGCTACGGCTGGCACAGCGAGTAGCTCGATAAGAGTAAACCGATTCACTCCACTGACCTTTCCTCTTAAATTTAACCGGAGAAATCGAAAAGGACTGAACTTCCCATAACTACCTGCAATTGTAATCATATTCACCCCCGCCCCTGTTTTTGTAATTATATCAAAAAATATAGCTTTTGCATATGGCTACCTGAAAATGCCTTATTCAAACTGAGCTTCTCCCCATTCGACCGGCTCGAGCCTGCTTTCGCTTGGAACATCGTTCAGGACATTGGCGCTGAATCCGTTGTTCGTCCAATAGCTCCGCGCCATGGCCTTATTTCCTTCGCTGTTACCATAAATGTACCCGAGATCAATTTTTACTTTTGTCCCCTTCTCGAGTTTCAGGCCTATAAGTTCCAGAGGAATTGTCACCAGCGCGGTAAATGACTGGATGCCCTTGTCCTCTACGTAATCAAGAGTGATCTTGTCGCTGACCTCTATAGCGTCAAACGGCTCTTTCCCCACAGGAGAAGTCAGTATGACCGGAGAACCGGCAAAGCCTGCGACTTTCGGACGGAATATCACCGTCATCGGTTTTACCTGTCCTGAGCCTGCCGAAGGGTCGTTCTGGCGCGAGACGAGGATTCTGACATCTCCGGGCACCGGTGTTTTTCTCTTCGGGTCTGCCTTCGGATCCGTGGCAATCTGTATGTCGATGAGATTTCCACCCTTGAAAATGACTGAGGAATCGGGGATTCCATTGATCAGTTTTGCAGGACTGACAACTCTGTACTTGACATATAGGTTTTTCTCATCATATGCGGCCTTCGCCTCGAAAATCCTTTTCGAATCGAGTGTCTTCACAACAGGCTTGCAAGTATCCAGTGATTTCATCCCCTGGGAAATTGTGAGTTTTTGCAGCTGGGAAAGTTTGGTATTGTATTCGGCAAATGCAGAAGCCACTTTCCTGGTGTCATCCTCGCTGATGACATATTCGCCGCCCTTCAATCTCTTGACAGTATCCAGGCCCAGGACTTCTGTGACTCGTCCGTCCTGATCTCCTCCAAGGAAGAAATACTGTTCCATACCCTTTGGTTTCACCAGACACCCGTTATAATTCTCGCAAGATATTATTGCGATGAATAAATCCTCAGATGTACCAACACCCAGAACCGTATAGTCAGAGTCCCCCGGATTCGGGGGTAAACCTAAATAGGCAGAACCTAAAGAGGAGGAATTTATTATGAAAAAAAGC
>JANYBI010000316.1 GCA_025360875.1 Lentisphaerota bacterium | reverse complement strand
CCCGTCTCGCAACTTTATCCTCACGCGTTAGCCATTGGCTAGTGATTAGGCTACATACCTGAAATGGACAATTGGTATGGACGAATCCTCTCATTCGTCTAGCTTAGTGATACCTTACCTGGACACACGCTCGACAAGGGTAAAAGGCCTGCATGTTCCTGTTCTGTTCCTATTCATTTTCACACCTCGTATTTTAGTTTTAAGATCTTTATATAGGTCATTTTTCATTTCTCCCTGTCTACCTTCACCATCTCCACACCCTCAGCCCCCTCCCATCTGGCGCACGCTGGAGGGGCATGGTCAGTTACTTGGGGTTGTTTTTACGTCTTGCTTGCCGTCAGACGAAGGGGCATACTTATCGGGGACACTCATGTCAATGTTATCCTTTTGCACTTTCAATGGCGCATATGGACTCTCAAAATCTCGGAGGTTCAGAGCTTTTACTGACTCTTGTTTTTTAAATTGTGTAAGGAATTTGTCATCGTTAAAAATATCAATTGTTGTCCATCCAACTATAAAATCTATTAATTCTCCGGGATTAAATCCTAGCCTGAATCCTGCGCCAAGGGCAAATATCACTTCAATTTGTGTAAAATAGTATACAGGAAAAATTTCATAATTGTAATCAAAAAAGGACATATTATGTGTTTTGGGATCTTCACTTCTCAAGATGCCAACGCCACAAATTGTCATCGAGTGAAAAGTCTTACCTCTTCCATCTTTATTTTCATAGTCCTGAAACCCAATTACAGTTGTTTCTAAATCAGGAGACCAGGCATCTATGAATTTTTGGGGTATTAAACTTCCTCCTCTAAGCCCTGTTGCCTCGCCGTAAGAGAGTTCACCTGCATTAAAACAAGAAACCCTTACTTTTGCTCCTAAGCCAATACCAGCAGTTACTGAGAAAACATCTAGGGCATCATTATCACGATCTTTCATATATGCAGACATATAGTCCGAGGCACAGCCGCAGGAAAACAAGGCTATAACCATGGATAAATAGCAGAGCTTAATAGCCCTATTCGTTATTCTAATTTCTCTTATCATTTTTTACAGCACTTTTCTTTATACATACAAGGACATTTTTTACATACGTTGGCCCATATTCTTTATACGATCCCCGGGGATTGCTAATATGTTGATTATTAATAAATAATGAATAATTTATCATCTTATATAGACCTTAAAACTAAATAAAATGCTATTATTATGCGTTTAAGCTAAAGATAGGATGTTCCATCATCCATGCTGACTATATCATTTTGGCTTCGTTTTTCAACGAGGGAAGAAACGAAATCCGTGGAGCCGACAAATGATGACTGGCTCCACCAGGGTTCTCTTTTCAGAATTGCCACCTGCTGGCATTTCTGTTCAATGGTCTTTTCATACCAGGATGCGAAGTCCTCGGATGATGATGCCTCAACCTTGTCCAGAAGCTTGTCCATGTCTATCAGCCGGTACCTTATTTTCTTTCCGGCAAGTTCAAGATGGGAGCTCCAGTCCCATTCGGCAGGATGTTTTACTACACCAGTCCTTACCATGTTCAAAGCGATATAGAGGATACAGCGAGAGAGATGCGTCCCGTCCTGGATCAGTGTGCTGCGGTAGCGGCCTTCCCAGAAGGATCCGCAGCGTCCTTTGCGCCTGTTGTGGTAATTGGCAATGCCTCCGGAAACATGGGCCATGAAACTGCTCAGTTCCTCATGCATAGGTGAAGACAGGAGCAGATGGACATGGTTCGATGTAATCATGTATGAGAGGATTGACAGGTTCCATTTCCGGTGCGCCTCCCACATCAGCCGGATGTATTCATCACGGTCAATCCCGGTCTTTAGGAGAAAATCTCTGTTGTGACAGCGGTGTGTCACATGATAGGTTCGCGACTTTTGAAAATATCTGCTTTTTGTCATGATTAAAAGAATAACCTCAAATATCTTAAAATCAAATTATCAGTTATTTTATCCAATCTAATGAGACATAACATAGCACGATTTAATATATATTGTTTATATTTAACATATTAGCAAACCCCGGGGATCAACGAAAAGATCAACGAAAAAAACCCCGGGGATCAACGAAAACTGCGAGGGCTGAATAATAAATGTTATAGCCTCCGCAGGAGGTGCAATAGTATAGCCCAACGGCGTAAGCCTTGGGAAAATGAGATTTGTGTAAAGATTACAAGTCCCCGCAGGGTGGCGACATTAAAGAGATCAGGTAAAATGCAAGCTGATTATCCGCAGAAGCAATAAAAGAATCACCCGACGAAAGCTTATTTGCCTGAAGATGGCGTCATGCTTTTTTCCCAGTCGCCAAAGGATTTATCGAGCTGGCCGGGATTCATGTCCGCCTTGAGAAGCATCGTCTTGAGATCCAGCATTTTCTTTTCAAAAATCCCCCTGGAAAGCTTCTGTTTCTCAAGAATCGCCTGTCCTCGGTAGTAATATGGAAGAATTATCTGGGGATCAGCCTGCAAAACTTTTCCTTTTTTCATGACAATCCCCTGGCTGACGTTGGCTTTATCTGAGAGAACTGCCCCTGTAACTGTCCTCTCTTTCTCGCTTGCATTCATGGCACTGGCTTTCGCTTCATCCTGATCCCTCTTCAATGTGGATGCGGTATCAGCCTGTTCGTCATTAGCTTTATCCATTTCCCTACGGTCTTGCAATTTCTTGGCATTCATGTTCATGCCGGAATCGGTGTTCGCTGCCTTGTCCTGTGCAGAGACTTTACGCTTCTGAACGCCTCGCCCGGACTTTGCTTCTTCAAGAGAATCTTCCGCTTTTTGTGCATCGTTTTCAAATCTCAGTGCGGCGGCTGGGGGCGAAGGCGGCCTTGAGGCGACAACCATGACTTTTTCCATGAACAAATCCTTCGTTGTCGGACCTGCTGCGGATCTCGCAGCTGCTGCCTCTCTGACCGGGACATTTGCAAGCTCAGGGAGCTTCTTGTCAACAAGGAATTTGTTGAGCTGGACGGCGAGCTTGTCTATGGCGCTGAATACATCCGAGACAGAACCATTTTCACTGACACTCCCTATCGACTCATTGTCCGGGAAGCGGTATAAATGAACGACAATCCGGACATCTTTCTCGTTCTTGTAAATGGTGCCATTGACGATGATTCTGGGTTCAAGCGACATCAACTGTTCGCGGAACGCGTCATCAAAACGTTTCTTTTCCTTGCCGGAATTCCACAGGACCTGGTCACGGGTTATGAGCGACAGATTCCGGTTCTGCGCCAAAGTGCCGGTCAACATATCCGGGATACCCAGCTCGAGCCATTGCAGATCATTGTCACGGGTGGCGTTGTCAAAATCATAAATCGCCATCTTCAGAGGCTGCTGCAGTTTTCCGGAAGCTGACTGAGGGCCCATCCCCTTGAAATAGAATATTCCCAGGAAGATGCCGACCGCAGCCACGAACGCGATGATTGCCGCTATCGACAGGTTTCTCTGCCTTCGCCAGTTGATTCCAGAACTGAACTTTGCGTCAGAAAATGAAATTCCCCTGCAGAAGCGGGATTCCGAGTTGAGGGCCGGATCCTGCTTCAGGGCATCAATCAATTTCTCCAGTTCACCGACAAGATCTTGCTCCGATGCACATCTTTCCGCCGGGTTCTTCGCCAGCATGCTCTCAAGCACGGCATTCACGGAATCCGGCACGTCAGGATTGAATTCCCGGACAGGCCGCAGCGGGTCACAGACGATTTTTTTCATAAGCGCCAGAGGTGTTTCCGCCTCATAAGGCACTTTGCCGGCAAGCATTTCGTAGAAGATCACGCCGAGCGAATACAGATCGCTGCGATGATCGATTTTCAGCGTTTCGCACTGTTCCGGAGAACTGTATCTCGGAGTGCCAACATAGACCCCGGCCTGGGTAACCTCCTGATCCTCATCTATCCGGCGTGCAAATCCAAAATCCATGACCCTGATCCTGCCGCTGCTTTCAATCATCACGTTTGACGGCTTGATGTCACGGTGAATCAGATCCAATTTGTGGACTGCGTCGAGAGCCTGTGCGATCTGCATGGTCACGATCAGGGCGTCCAGAATGGAAAGCTTTCCGTTCGCCGACAGAAACTTCTGCAGGGTCTGCCCTTCGATGAACTGCATTATTATATAGCAGCAGCCTTCGTTGCGGTCAACATCATAGACATGGAGGATGTTTGGATGATCGAGCTTGGCGATTGCCCGCGCTTCCCGGATAAAGCGGGTAACAGTTTCCCCGTCAACAGACAAATACTGGCTGTTGTTCAGGATCTTGATCGCGACCGGGCGGTCAAGCTTGATGTCACGCCCCAGGTAGACAGTTCCGTTGCCGCCGACCCCTAGGATTTTTTCGATCCTGCAGCCGCCGAGTTCCCTGCCGACAAATGAATTCTCCCGGGAACTGTTGATGCCCGGAAAAACTCCACCTGCCGGATCTTTGCTTATATTTTCTTTCAGTTCGTCTGCCATGCCCATTGTCCTGTGATTTACGGATAAGACGTCTGAACGGACGATTTATTAGAGAACCGTGGGATTTTGCCCCATCCCTGCAATAAGGTAGCTTGACGAACTCCTGGTTTCAAGCCTATCTACTATACTCATTTTCCAGCGATGCCCAATGATGGGTCATCTTAAGTACCAATCGAAAACGATATCAACCACAGAGGCATCCGTCTACGCCAATAGGCTACGCCGTGACAGGCAGAGACAATGAGCAATGAGAGCACAGAGATTTGGCTTTCATCTGGTTGATTTTGAGTCAACCAGATGAAAGCCAACTTCTTTGTATTGAGGGGAATGAAATGGAGTAAATCGTACCCATGGAGATGTTTTCGCTGGCTTTTTCGAGAACTCTACAAGGTTTTCTCATAACAATTGGTTTCAAATCTGTGACCTCGTTGCGAGGCCACAGATTTGAAGCCCTCTGTGTTTGATGACTCTACCTGACTCAGCATTCCTCTGTGGTTAATCTTCCCAGTTTGTCTCACGGCATTGGAGTTTTCACGTTCAGTTGATTTTATAGGATTTGACCTGGTGAATTCAAAATACAAGTGCAACACTTTTCTTCATTGTTTTCAGGCCGCTTAACTCTCGGATACCTGCATCCCTCCCGTTGCGTCTACAGGGAGCGGTCAGAGAGTTTCGCTTGGGAAGTTTTAGTCTGAGTTCCTACGCCAACAGGCTTAAATTTCTCATAGGCAAATATCGCAATAATACCGATATACATGACAATATAAATTGTCGAGAATGGGATGTTATAATTATTTATAGAATTCATGTTTTGAGAAAAATGTATCATAATGGATAATAACAAAAAGGAACAAGCAAGAAAGAAAAGATGTTTATAAAAAGAGAACAAACCCAAGACGCCAAATACAGAATATAGAGGATGAGCCAATCCTAGAATATACTTGCGAGTAAAACTTACGTTCACAAGGTTTCCTGACTCAATAATATGAGTCGCAATGGCCAAGGAATTCTCAATAAATCCAAAACCAGCGCCTGTTACAAATCCTATTAAAACAGCGTCTCGCCATGAATTGAATTTTAATTTAAATAACTTGAGAGTCCCGTATTCTGAGTTACTTGTCAGTCCGTGAATATACACTGCGGACGAAGATCCGCCATGCTTTTTATTTCGAATACATCCATTAGCCGCTGTAAGAGC